>CALGUT010000239.1 GCA_937920335.1 uncultured Opitutales bacterium | reverse complement strand
CCTAGCGATGGTACTGATTTCAAATCTGTAGAGATCACTTTGGTCGATTCGATTATAGAGTCTGTTGTTACAGGATATTCAATTGGACCCGATGACGCATTAACCGAAACGGTAAGCTTAAGTTTTAGCCAATTTTCAATTAGTTACTCCGCATTTAACGGGAAAAACGCAGTCGCTAACATCGTGTCGCCGACTCCCTAAGCAAGCGGATATGCCTTGCTTAAAAACAATCAGAATCCATCAGGTTCTCTTGTATTGTCTGGGGACGTGGCTGTTAACGTCAATAGGGTTAGCGCGCACGACACTCACTTCCGTCATCTCGGCCGAGGATAATTATGTGGCCTACCTCTCGATTTCCGATGTGACAGAAGGAGAGGAGTTTCTAAGAACTGTGGGCAATTGGCGTACGCCAGAAACTGTAAATGTCGAGCTGACTGACGGCGTGACCAACTACCTCCATATTGTTGCCAATGACTTTTTTGGAGCGATACCAGCCCTGATTGGGACTTTTACGCTCAGCGATACCAACTTTGTTTTTCCCAATGGTGCTCAGGGCCTTTCGACCGATGCGGTGTATTGGCAGATGGGGGAGGTAGCCTTCGGTTCTAGTCACAATGTGATTGAAGATCGTGGTCCCATTGGAACAGCTCCGTGGGGAGCTTTGGATGCAACTAACTTGGCTGCTGAAGCCCGCTTTATATCGCCTAAATATGCTGGGCCTTCGGGGCTATATTTTTTCTCAGTGCCTATCATTTCTTCAACCTCTGCAGCAGAGTTCAGTATTCGGTTACTACCCAACAGCTCATCAGAGGAAGTTATTGAAGAGGCCACGAAGCCTATAGTCGGATTCGTTGACAAAGCTGAGATGAAGACCTTGGCAACATCCAATCCGGGGAGGGTCGGAGTACTCGCTGATTTCCAAATTAATCAGGATGAGGAGCAATATGATGTCGACTGCATCTCCGAATTTGTCGCCTATGACTTTATCGCAACCTCTTCTGGAGGAGAAACGACTGTCGATCTTTCGCTCAATCTTCTATTGAAGGGGAGATTTAAAGGCGGAGCCGGTATTGGGGGAAAGGAATTTGAAAATTCTTCCCTGGATACTTCTATTCGGGTGACTGCCATTGTTAATCATGAAGATCTTGGCCGTGGTGAACTGTTTGATGGCAGTGCAACGATTCTTGCCCGGCATGTGGTGGGATTTCCAAACCCCGGTACTGAACTCACGCCTATGGCCTCTGGAATGCTTGATGGTGTCTTGCCGGCCGATGTTTCATTTGATGGGCAGCTGGTTTCGGAATTCGATGCCTCGATAGACACCATGATTACCACGCCTGTCTTCCAAGTAGATGTAGGAGTGCCCTTCAGCTTGATACTCGATCTCAGCACGCGTGCGACGGGAGCCAGACAATTGGGAATGGTGGTTTCTTTAGCGGATTTTACCGGTGGCCTGTCATTTCCAACAGCTGGGGATGTATTCAATCTTCCGGAGGGGTTTTCCATCAATTCCGCTTCTTCCAATATTAAGAACAACCGCTTTGAAGCAGGCGGTGATCCGCCCGAGCCGGAAAAAGTATTTGTGGAAGGCCTGTTTCTGCAGTTGCCGGAAATCGAGGGTGAGTCCGAAGCCATTGACAGGGAAGGATGGATTGATCTGACGAGTGCTTCTTCCAACGTCAGTAACCCGAGTAGCGGATTAAGCCATTTGGCGCCTTTGCATGGAGGCGTTGTGGTCTCGAAATACCTCGATCTGGCTTCACCTCTACTGGCCGCAGAGGTGAACAATCCAACGCCCAAAGATATGGTGATCGAGGTTAACTCTCTTATATCGCAGGACTGGTATCGTTCCTTCCAATACCGGCTTAAGGATGTCTTGGTCAGGGATTACCAGATAATGGCTCCTGGGATAGGCGAACCCGTTTGGGAGCGGTTAACCTTGGAGTATTCTTATGTAGATTGGGTCTACGAATTTTTTGGATCTACGGGTCCCAGTAAGGGAGGCGTAAGCACTTGGTGGGACCTCGCTACTAATTCCGGTGGAGCGACGTCACTGTCTCCCGGCAACCAACCACCTTCGGCGGGTCCGGTTGGCAATCAACTCGTTGATCCTGGTTCGGAAGGGCTTGTAATTATCAACCTATCCGACCAGGAAACGGCTGTCGACCAGATCACGGCCAGTGTGAGTACGACTCGCCCCGATCTGATTGGAGAGTTGCAAATCACTTGGACTGGTGCCGAAAGGCAGGTCAGCTTTATCGCCACCGCATTAAGATCCGGTCTGGCGCCGATATCTGTGGAGATCTCCGATGGCACTGATATCCGCACCCTCGCAATCCCGGTATTGATCGATGTGGAAATGACGCCCTTCGAAGGATTCCTTGCCGCTCACTTTCCTGAAGAGGAATTGTATAACCCCACCTATCGCCCATACTGGACCCGGACTTTGACGGCCTGCCTACTTTGGTCGAGTTTCTTCTCGGCACGAATCCGGCCGAAGCCAACCTGCCTTTTGAGGCCATGCAGATCTCCCAGACCACGGGGGCAGGTGGGCGGACCTTGCTCCTCGAATTTAAGAAACGGTTGGACGAACCTAACATTCAGGGCTTCTTCTGGGGCAGTTTTGATATGAAGGACTGGACCCGCATGGACAGCTCTAATCCGCTTTATGAGGAGTCGGGGAACCCAGGAGAAAACCCTCTTTACGGGGAAAGAACCGGCACTATCACTCTGCCGGCAGGAACCGAGCCTTACTTTATCCGCTACCAGGTTCAGGACGTGTTTTGAGAGGCACATAGGAGGAGCTACAGTTTATTTTTACTCCCCGTCTGTAAAAGGTTGCCAAGGTTGAATCGGAAAATCTACTTTCCACGGTTTAATCTTTGAAATAACAGATGTCTGAACTAACTGGAAATTGTCTGGTGGCCCAATCCGGAGGCCCCACTGCAGTAATCAACGCGAGTGTAGCTGGAGTCGTCAACGAAGCTCTCAACTACGAATGTATCGAAGAGATTTACGGAGGTCTGAATGGAGTGTTAGGGATTCTCAATGAAGACCTTATCGATCTTGCCAACGAGTCGCAGCAAGCCATCCGTGGCCTGCAGTATACGCCCGGTGCGGCCCTCGGCACCTGCCGTTAT
>CALGUT010000238.1 GCA_937920335.1 uncultured Opitutales bacterium | reverse complement strand
GGCCTGTCAGTCGAACGAGATGGGCGCAATGGTCTGGAGCTAACTGAGAAAAAGATCTCAGGGTCTGCTCAGGCACTCAAGCGTACGCGCTTCCTTCACCATGCGACCTTGTTGTGTAGCTCCGATTTGGAAATCCTTGAGCATTCGCTTGCCTCTCGTGGCGAAGGGATCTCAGGAGGCGGAATCTCGTCGCATAGAAGTCCTGTGACGAATGTGAACGATCACTTGAAAGAACCGCTGGAGATGGAGTCCTTTCAAACTCAATGGATTGAATTTTTACTAAATCGGTTTAAGCAGAAAACAGTTGCAAAAATCCCGTTCGAATCGGAGGCGGTCGTTCAAGGTTTGATAGTCAATACGTTCAAAACCTGGAGTTGGAATATGGGGCGAACGCCGCAGTTTGATTTTCGCTTGGACACGACAGAGGGATCAATTGCTTTTACAATTACAAAAGGAATTATCGAAGGGGCGGATACTGGAGCCGTTCCGGAAGCTAGATCGAAGCAGATGCAGTCTTTGATAGGGCAACGATTTCAGCAGGAAGCCTTGTCCCGGTGCGGTATTGAATCCATCTGTCCAAACTTAAACTCACTGGTGTTCTAAGAACGCAAATTATGTCTGAAATTTCCGTCAACGAATCCATGCGTATCGACATTTGGTTGTGGTGTATCCGCGCGTTCAGGACACGATCGAAATCGACGGCGGCTTGCAAGGCGTCCCACATTCGAATGAATGGTCAGGTGATCAAACCGGCTTCACCCATTCGTGTAGGGGATGAAGTGACGATTGAGTATCCCCGTTTAAAACGGACGCTTAAGGTGGTGGCGCTTTTACCGAAACGCCTCGGTGCTCCTATAGCGATCAAGCACTACGAGGATCTAACGCCAGAGTCTGAATACGAGAATCTAAGGACTCAGACGCTCGCGCAATCAATTATTAAGCGTGATAGAGGTGCAGGAAGACCGACCAAGAAAGATCGGCGTGAATTAGAGAAATGGTTGGAGGATTGGAACGAGGAGGAATATTAAGGAAGGGGAATCGCGCTGTGTTCGTGAAATCATGGCGTGGAGGTGAAGGCCAAAAAACGAGGTGGTTGCGATAGGCAACTGGAGTTCAGTCTCACTATTCTTCTACGATACTTTGGACCCACTCTATGGCCTCGGAAAGGTCTTCAAATGTTTCAAAATGTAGATCTGACATATCAGCGACTTTTTTCTCAATATCTGCCACGATGGTAGTCGGTTCTGAATAAACGACGATGGCTACTGCTTTTAGAAGCGGGTTCTCTTTATTTGCGTAGAAATAGACCATCGGATCCACAGAGGTGTTGTGTTTGCGATCACCGACATAACCGTAACTTTTTGTGTAGTGGCAGCCAATCAGGCGATTGATCTCGCGGGCCTCATGGACGCCCATGTGAACGTATTTGTGAGGTGTTCCGAGAATGAAATCCGGATACCTTTTGAAGGTCCCGAAGTTTAACTCATAGGTCTCGAGCGGTTCCATATTTAGAAGGGTATGGATTGATCCAACGCAATTCTGGAAGTGAGAGTTGAAGCTTTTAGATTATTGAGACGCGTCAGGGTAATCGGTATACCTAAAAAATGTCGCAGAAGTCAATCCTGTGAGCGTATCCTTTTTGTTTACAATAGAGTCCGGATCGAATTGAAAACCAGCTCGACCGAGATATCGGACATCTTTTGACTGGCGGACTGAATATTTATGTTGTTGGCGCCATCAAGCGGATAAGCTCCGTACTTTTCAACTTTAGTAGGACCGAATAAGGCGATGGTTGGCTTTTTCAACGCAGCTGAAATGTGCATGGGACCCGTGTCGTTCGCCACGACTATGCATGCGGTCTCGATTAGGCTTATCATCTCACGAATCGAAGTCTTGCCGGTGGTATTCAAGAAGTTCGAGTCCTTATCAAATTCGACGGACGGAATGGGAATATGACTATCCCAAACGATCATCAGATCAGGCATTTCTTTCAGAATCCTACGCGTAAGTTCCTTGAAGTAAGGCCATTCTTTTTCTTTTCCGCGGCTATGGGGAAGTAGAAGGATAGGGGGGCTGCTCAGGAGCCTCCGGTCTACCGTTGAGATGTTAGGCGTATTAAAACGAACCGGTGAGCCCAGGGTCGGCGGTTTGCCGAGGGCTGGTAAAAATTGAAGAAAGGTATCGACCTGATGAGGTTGCGGGTTGGGCGGTAATTCAATGATCTTGTTGCAGAAGAATCCTGAACCCTCTCGGGCATCGTGGCGACCGATTTTCAGGTCCGACTTTGCTGCCGCGATCATAAGTCCTGTTCTGAACTGAGCCTGGACATCGAGCACTGCATCGTATCGTTTCTTCCGAATCGTTTTGAGGAGTCCGAGGAAAGCCAGTGGGTTCTTTTTCCGCTCAAAGATGATTAGGTTATCTACCGCGGCGCAGGTTTCGACGATGGCTGCAAATCGGTCTCGTACGAGAAAGTCGATCGTTGCATCAGGAAAATGGTCCCTGATAGTTTGAGTGAGCATGAGCGCATGCAATACGTTCCCCAGCGATGAAGGACGAATGATCAGGAAGGATTTAAAATCCATTAGTCCTGCGCCGTAGGATTTTTCTTGTTATAGAGGGCTGGGTTGAGCTCGGGATCGTTGTACATCTTGAACTGAAAATAGACTCGGAAACCACGCTCGCCGTTTTCACAATCATTAAGCAGCTGCCTGAGCGCGTTCCCAAGGTCCGTTATTTGCTGTTTGATAATACCCAGTTTGAAAGTGCATTTTTCGATATGTTCAGGAGAAGCGTCGGTTCGGTCTACCTCTTCCTGCATGTGGAACTCTTTCAATGCCATGATCGATAGTCGGTCGACTACGGAACCTGCGGTCTCACTGTTCATCGGTGTCTTGTCCGTGAATCCTTCGCCGAAAATCGCGAAGAGATACTTGTCCATCTTTTCGATAAAATCATTTCGCTGCTGATTATTCTGATCGATGGCTCGTTTCGCATGGTAAACGAATTCGAATCCCTTGTCTTCCCGTCTGGCATCGTCTTCATGATGCCAAAGCGTAAAATTGCGCTTATGGTTTTCCTCTACCAGTATCAGGAAATTGTTTTCCGACGTTACTTCGCAGGGAGATGTATGCCAGTCCGCTGTAAGCTTCTTTTGCAGCGCTGTGATGGTGTCGGGATTTGGTGATTCATTCGCCATAACTGCTTACCGGCTACTCTAATCTGGTTCGATGTCGAACGAAAATGTAGTTTCTCACCAGGGAGCCTTGTCGATGCCTAATTGCTTGAGTACTTCTGGCGGTGGTCCGTCAAAGGTTCTCAAGGCAACGTTACCGATATAACCGACATCCTTCATTCCGATATTAGAGGTGTAGTAGCCTCCCAGTGTCAGATTTCTGAACTTTGTGAAAAACTGAGCCCCTAGTTGATACTCGGGTAATGCATTGGGCGTGTAGCAGATATCATCACAGATCTGTTCCTTTTCATCATCACCCAGTTCGTGAAAGTCTTTCGAGAATCTGCGCTGAGATTCACGATCGATCCATGCCAGGCCGTTCAATATAGGATTTCGATCTGCTTTCTGAGCATCATAGGGAGCACTTATCCATTCGTCGATAAAATCGGGAACGTTGACTTCGGATGCACTCGGAGACTCGTCGCTGGTCCTTGGAAGAATTACATCGGCGAGCGAAGAGGTTGTTCTTAACTGGGCGGGTGTCATGGTCCGGTCCCAGGGAACATCACCCGCGAGCATATTAGGATCCGTTCCGTAACCTTTGAGTAATGGATCCGCTTCCTGACCAAATGACTTCGTGTCCAAAAGATGAACGGTTGCGGAAGCTGCGAGCATCCATTTGATGGCCGCTCGTCGGTCCATACGTTTTGCTGAAATGTTGTTTTCCATCTAAATGTTTCCTTTCTTCATTTCGTCCATCATGTATTCAGATGAGCGCCAGGCCAGGGCCATGATTGTGAGGGTTGGGTTTTTGTCAGCATTGGAGCAGAATGGGCCA
>CALGUT010000237.1 GCA_937920335.1 uncultured Opitutales bacterium | reverse complement strand
ATTCCTTAGTACGAGAGGACCGGGAATGACGTGCCTCTGGTGTTCCGGTTGTCGTGTCAACGGCACCGCCGGGTAGCTAAGCACGGAATAGATAAGCGCTGAAAGCATCTAAGCGCCAAGCTACTCCCAAGACGAGATCTCCCTTATCCTTCGGGATACTAAAGAGTCCTGGTAGACTACCAGGTTGATAGGCTAGGTGTGTAAGTTCAGTAATGGATTAAGCTAACTAGTACTAATGACTCGTGAGATTTGATTAACATCGCTACAGGCAGGCGTTTGTAGCACCCACGCAATTTAACTAATTTTTCTGATCTGAGTTAAGATCATGAGACGTATCGGCAATAACTGAATTATGATACGTCGACAACTACTCTGGTGACCATGGATGAGGGGAAACACCCGTTCCCATTCCGACCACGGCCGTTAAGCCCTCAATCGCCAATGGTAGTGCAGCCACGATGCTGTGCGAGAGTAGGTTATTGCCAGTCTTATGACCCGGATTTTCCGAAAGGAACGTCCGGGTCTTTTTGTGTACTGCTTTCTAAGGATTTTCTTGGGAATTCAGAGAATCACCAAAATAGATTAACTGATTTCGATGCCTACGGGGCAGTGATCTGAGCCTAAAACCTCCTGTCGAATAAATGCATTCTTCAGGTCATTTCTCAATCCAGGAGAAATCAGGAAGTAATCGATTCTCCAGCCAACGTTCCTCGATCGAGCGCCCATACGATAACTCCACCAAGTGTACTGATCTGGTTCCTGGTTAAACTCGCGAAATGTATCGATGAAGCCACTTTCGATATAATTATCGAAAGCGCTGCGTTCTTCTGTTGTGAAGCCTGCGTTCCGTTTATTTGTCTTTGGGTTTTTGAGATCGATTTCTTTGTGGGCTACATTGAAGTCACCGCATGTGATGACTGGTTTTTGTTTTTCTAATCGTTTTAGGTGTTTCAGAAATAGCACGTCCCACTCTAATGTTCGGTAGTCGAGACGTTGAAGTTCGTTTTTTGAGTTAGGGGTGTACACGTTGACGAGATAATATCCTGAATATTCAACCGTAATTACCCGTCCTTCCTTGTCGTGTTCCGGGTAGCCAAGACCGTAATTCACCGAAAGTGGTTCTTGTTTAGATAGCACAAGCGTTCCTGAATAGCCCTTTTTATCGGCTGAATTCCAGAATGTATGATAGCCCGCAAACTCGTAGTCCACTTGTTCCTCCTCGGCCTTTATTTCCTGCAAGCACAGCATATCAGGGGATTCACTTTGGAGCCATTCAGCGAATCCCTTTTTAAGAACGGCGCGCAAACCGTTAACATTCCAGGATATGAGTTTCTTTGTAGGAGCCATAGAAAAATTTACCTCTATCGAACTCATAAGATCACAGAAGTGCAAGTAAACGGATGTTTTTTATGTGAGATCCCTATCTGATATAAATTCAATAATTATCTTAACGCCTGATAACGATTTAGTTAGGGTAGTTGGAATAATTTTGAAATAGACTGCGACTTTCTCTGATCTTTGCGGGTTCTTTCAGCAGTAATCCGCCAAGGATGGGAAACACTTTCAATGACTTCAACTCATGGCTTTGAAGACTTCGTGAGAAGTTATCAGAATATGGTTTATTCTACTGCAGTTCGAATTTTGGGCAACGAAACCGATGCTCAGGACATTTCGCAGGAGGTGTTCCTCCGTGCCTATAAACACTTTGAATCTATTTCGAAGAGTGAAACTGCGGGTGGATGGTTGAAAACAGTCACTAGAAATCTGTGTATTAATCATTTAACTCGCTACCGTAATCGGTGGTCACTTTTTACGGATCAGTTTACTCGGAGAGGCGCTGACGGAGATGATGAAGAGATAATTTTGCCTGAAGACGAAAGCAGTGCGATGGATTTGGATAATCTCGATCGGAGCGAAATTATCTCAACCGCATTGGAGGCCCTCCCTGAAAAACAACGAGTTCCGCTTGTTCTATATCACTTCGAAAATATGAGTTATGACGAAATTGGGCATCAATTGAAAGTGTCCTTAAGCAAGGTAAAAACGGATATCTCCCGAGGGCGCAGAGCTCTCAAAACAATTTTATCACGGACCCTGGAGGACAATCATGAATTCAACGCCTGAACATCAAAACGAAAAACTCGATCGTCTATTGGATGAAACATTGGACACTCTGAAAGAGCGAGAAGCGCCGGCGTCCATGTTGCCAAACATCATGGCAATGGTTGCTGAAGTAGAGCAGTTACAACAACTTACTTGGTTCGCTCGATTGCGATGGCCGGTTGTTGCCGTATCTGCCTGCTCAGTTTTCCTGTTTACTTTCTACAGTAATAGCCTGTTTCAATATCTGTTTAACAGTGTGAATGTCGGGACCTATGCGAGGGAAATTCAAGATGTGAATACCAGCCTACAGTTGCTTACGGCATTAGGGAACGCGTTTTCCAAAGTCATAAGCCTGGTTCCTTCTCCTATTTTAACTTCTGTAATTGCTGTGGGATTTTTGTTTACATCAGCTTCATGTGCTGGATTCGGAACGGTGCTTTTCCGTCTTACGAGATCCGGTGATTCTATGACAACCAACAACGCTATTTGATATGAAAACCTTAACCTTAAGTCTAGCCTGTGTTTTTTGTTTTTTGACTACCTGTCTGTGGTCTCAAGATCGTGCGAATCCGATAGAAAATATTCCACCTGAGCCAATCGCAGGTGTCGTACCTTTGCCTCAGGATACTGAGTCTGGTAGTTTACAAAGTTCAGCTGAACCTCCTGAAACTGATTCTGGTGAACCGATAGCTGCTGAGGATGAAGGGGACGTATCGACGGCATCTGCAGTTACCATGATCGAAGAAGAAAAAACCGAACTCATAAACCGACATGATATCGTTACGATCAGCAGCAATAGCGAATTGCAGCGAAACGAGCGTGCCAAGGATATGGTTACTATCATGGGTAGTTCAAAGTCCTCGGGCCGTGTCGATGGCGATATGGTGACGGTGCTGGGTAATTCTGATTTAGATGGCTACGTAGACGGCGATTTCGTGGTTGTGATGGGATCAGCGAATTTCGGCCCGAATGCAGAAGTCGATGGAGATACAGTTGTCATCGGTGGTAGTATAACCAGGCATATCGATTCGGTGACGGATGGGGAGGTCGTAAACATCCCGTTTCTGAGTCCGGCCTTCACGAACCAATTTCACGAGCTTCCGCTATTTGTCCAGGAGTGCATTCTACTATTTCGGCCGATCTCACCAAATGTCTCTCTGACGCTATATATTGCTGGTGTATTTCTTATCTTCTACTTGTTGCTTGCGGCTCTGTTTCCAAGCCCTATGGAGAAGAGTCGAAAGGCCATTGAGGAGAAACCGCTTCAGTCATTCTTCTCGGGAGTATTGATTTTAGCACTACATATTCCATTTATTCTGCTTTTGATTGTTACTGTTGTTGGTATCTTTCTAGTGCCCCTTGTGGACATCGCGCTATTGTCTATAGCGGTTTTTGGGAAAGCGGTAACATTCCTGTTTGTAGGAAAGCAAATTGCCCGAGCTGTTCGTGCGTCGTTTCTGGGGCACCCATTGGTTTCAATATTGGTGGGAGGAGCTATCGTTTACTCGTTGTATATGATACCGTTCTTCGGGTTCTTCCTTTGGCTAGTGCTTACGATACTCGGTCTTGGTGCAGTTTCAGTTGCGATAGGTGATTCGATTTCATCGCGCAAGGAAGCTCGTGGTAGCGCACCTCCGCGGTTGAGCGGACAGCCGCAGAACGTTGCAAATATGAATACTGCTAATCCAGTAGCTCCAGGAACATCGTTGAGCCAGATAGATAGTGCAACGGCGATTCTGTTTCCAAGGGTGGGTTTCTGGTGGAGGACCATGGCTACGATTATCGATATAATTCTTGTCTCGCTGATTACCTCAGTATTGAGCATCACTGCGACGCCAATTCCCCTTTTTGTCTACTTTATCGTCTTTTGGGGGTGGAAGGGATCCACTCTCGGAGGAATGGCTTTGGGCCTTCGTGTCCAAAAGATTTCAGGGGAGCCAGTGGACTGGCCAACTTCACTGATTAGAAGCTTCAGTTCGATCGTGTCATTCTTACCGTTCTGTCTGGGGTTTTTCTGGGCGGGTTGGGATCCTGATAACCAGTCGTGGCATGATAAGATTGCCGGTACAACCGTTGTGCGTGTTCCAAAGGGTTATACCTGGAATTAGGGTATTTTCCGTGATATTTACTTCAGACGGCTCTCTCAGAAATGAGAGAGTCTTTTGTTTACCTCTACCGTAGTTAAGGCTAAAAAATGGGTTCGTCTATAAACGTTTCAATAAATGCTACAAAACCTTCAAAGTTTCTGGGATTGGGTCTATCTGTCTTTTCAATGGATATTCGGGTTTGTTTTTTCCAATGCGATTGCAGTCGTTGGATTCGTTTTAGCGATCATTATAATTTTTCGAATATTCCGCGAGCAACGCCAGCCTAGTAGTATCTTCGCGTGGGGATTTTTCATTTTGTTAGTCCCCCCGTTGGGAGTTCCCCTCTACTTCATTTTTGGCGGCCGTAAGTTAAAGAAGAAAATAGAGAGCAAGGGGTTGCTTACTGAAGCGGGCAAATCGGAGAATACGATTTACCCGGTACGTGACCAATTTAAGACGACAGGAAACTGCGTGAAGTTTTTTACCGATGGTCAGTTGGCTTTTGAGAATTATTGTGAGGCTATCCGGGCTGCTGAAAAAGAAATACACATTCTCACTTACATACTGAGTGATGATGAAGTGGGTAGGACGATTTTGAACCTACTCACTGAAAAAGCACAAGAGGGGGTCCGGGTCCGTTTACTGGTGGACGCTCTAGGTTCGTTTTATCGGCCCAAAAAACGAATTGAGCAACTAAGAGAGGCGGGGGGAGAAGTCTCTACGTTCATGCCGGCTTTTCCCTTCCAGACTCATGGATGGGCAAATCTGAGAAATCATCGTAAGATCGCTGTCTTTGATAACAGGAAGTGTATTTTGGGTGGTAGGAATTTGGATGAACGCTTTATGGGAGAGCGTGCTGTTGGACAATTTTTCGATTTTGGCGCTTCCTACGAAGGACCGGTAGTTGAATACCTAAACGGTGTGTTTATTTCCGATTGGCTGTTTGCGAGTAAGCAGAAACTTGATGATCTGCAGGGGCTGATACCTGAGGCTCCGGCTAAGGCGGGAGATAGCGAAGTTGCAGGAATAGCGAGTGGTCCGGATATTGTTGGAGATTTGCTCTATGAGCGAATAGTGAATGTTATCCAGGAGTTTAAGGACGAGTTGATCTTGATTACGCCATACTTTATTCCCGACGAAGTTCTTCTTCGGTCTTTGATCGTTAAGGTGAGGACCGGGAAAAAAATTACTCTGATTCTTCCAGAGAAATCTAATTGGAAACTTGTAGATTTTGCGAGAACTCAGTATCTGCGAGAGCTTCACCAGGCGGGTGTGAATATCCAACTGTTCACTGATGGCATGCTTCACGCGAAGGTCATGATTGCTGACCGAGAGGTGGCGATTCATGGATCCGCGAACTTTGATATACGTAGTCTATTTGTTAATTTTGAGATAGGGATGATTCATTCGTCCGCCGCCGATATTGATATAATAACCACTTGGATCGACGATCTCGCAGAAAAGTGCAGGCCATTCGGAAACTCGAAAGAGCTTTCTCCTCCAAAGGTAAGGAGACTATTCGAAGAAGTGGCACGGTTAATCGCACCGCTTTTGTAATTATGAGCGGTAGTACTCTTCAAACAGTTTTTTGGACGGATCTTTACCTATAAGTTTGAGAAACTTGTATCGGACTACCAATGACAACACCAAAAGGAAGCGCTCCGTTGCATTGTCTTTCTCCCATCTTCTTGCAGAGCATTGTAATCCTCCATCGAGGAACACGAGACTTCCTTTTTTATTAAGTTGGGCTGTGAGCTCGACGTCTTCCATGAGGGGAATATTCGGAAATCCTCCAGCTTGTTCGATGGATGCTCGTCTAAAGAACTGACCTTGATCACCAAAACTGCCAGATTGCCAGGTTGCGCGAAAATCGTTCAGGGCTTCTACCAGCAAGAGTATGGGTTTAGGCGTCGTAGAGACGAAACGCTGACCAATTTCCCCGCCCACAACGTCTGGATTCTTGTTTAGAACAGAGATAATAGTTTTCGCAACGTCGGGGGGTAAAGAAGCATCCGCGTGGAGTACCAGCACCGCATCAGAACGACAGGCTTTAACCCCTAGAGATATTTGGTAGCCTCGACCTTTCTTGCTTTCCAATAGTCGGACTGGAAATCCTTTGATCATCGATTTCGTTTCATCTTGTGACCCTCCGTCAACAACGAAAATTTCATTTATCGGGGTGGAAGACTGACTAAGCGATTTTAGACATGTTCTGATGTGAGTAGCTTCGTTCAGTGTAGGAATGACCACCGATATACTTTCGACCACCTGATTCGATTGATGACTCATAAGTTTTCTCAATCCCCGAACGAACTGCGGAATCCAGATTAGATAGAACGGAATCCATTGAAGTCGGAGGTAAGCAATGGGCTGGTACCATTCCCCTGTCCTTCCGAATTGTACCCATGCCGAGAAATAAAACCCGGAGAGCGCGAAAAGAAGCAACCAGGGAAGCGAGGGAAAAAGCACTGCGAAAGGAATCACCCAGCTAAGG
>CALGUT010000236.1 GCA_937920335.1 uncultured Opitutales bacterium | reverse complement strand
CTTGGATTTGCAGCAGCAAGGTTATTGGTTTCTTGAGGGTCAGTTCGCAGGTCAAACAATTGCGGTCGTTTTTCATCCCGCGGGTGTGTGGAGGTGTAACGATTAACCTCTCCGTCGTAGGTTAGTAATAGCTTCCAGTCTCCCTGGATGCACCACCTGAAGAGAAGGGACGCTTCCGGGTTTTCAATGTCAGCGATATCGTGAGCAAATGACTCTCCGAAAATGGTGTCGCGGGGAATCGCAGACTGTTGCTCCATGGCCGGGAGGAGATTGAGCCCGGGTACTGCGATGGCTGGCTGCCGAGCATCGGCAGCTGCTAATACGGTAGGGAAAATATCGATACTACTAACAAGATCCATCCGATGTGCGGGCTCCAGGCGTTCCGGCCAGGAATATAACGTGGGTTGACGGATGCCTCCTTCATAAGGCGTTTGTTTGGAGCGCATGTCATATCCATTGCGTTCTGGGTGCTGAATCCAGCCATTATCACCAACGTAGATGATCAAGGTATTGTCGCGAATTCCTTTCTTTTCCAAATAACCGACCAGGTCCCCACAGGTTTCGTCCCACCATTCGATCATGGCGTAGTACTTGGCGATAGTAATGGGAAACCGATCCTTGTATTTGTTGAGTAAACGGGCGGGTGGATTGTGTGGAGTGTGAGGAAGGAACGCAGCATACCAAAGATAGAACGGTTTGTCCTCTTCGGTCGCCATATCCACGAAATCATAAATCTCTTTAAGGCCTTCACGACCGATCTTTAATCCGTCGTCACCGTGGCGTCCTCCTTTTTGAGGAAAACCGCGGGTCATGCCGTGGGTGAATCCACCGCGTTTGTGATTTCCTTCCCACCACTTGCCGCTTTGGTGACTGAGGTAACCTTGCTCGCCGAGAAGTTCAGGAAGCGTATCAAACTGGTCAATGTAGGAAATGAGTTGGGCGCGGCGCTGATTATAAAGCTCGGAGTCTCGCTCGGCATATTTGGGTGAAGGGTCATTGCCGGTGACGCCATGGCGGTGTGCATAGTGCCCAGTTGCCAAGGTCATCAGTGAAGGACGACACAAGGCCGTCGGTACATAACCTCGGGGAAAGATCACGGACTCGCCGGCAAGCTTGTCGATATGGGGTGTTTTTACGTCCGGGTGTCCCAAGAAAGAGTAGTCGTTCCAGGCCTGGTCGTCGCTGAGTAACAGAACGATGTTAGGTTTGTCGGCTGCATTGGCCGTTAACAGGCCGAAGGTTATCGAGACGGTCAGGCAGAGGTTGAAGAGCTTTTTATAGGGTATCATAGGGTAGATGGAGTGTGAATTATGCGGACAGTTTTGGTAGAGTTGCTGTGCAGGTCAACTATGACAGATCACTATTTTGGAAGAACGGTTATGACTGACTTTGTTTGACCGGAGCCTTCGTTTGCTGATTCTGATCTAGCATACGTCCGAGAAATGAAATCAAAGACAGCGGTATGACTCAAAAAGACGATATATTTTCAGATACTTCAGCCCGGGCGAGCGATTTTCAGTTCGATGAAAAGGTTGTAGCGGTGTTTAACGACATGATCGGTCGTAGCGTTCCCTACTATCGCGAACAACAGGCTATGATTCAGGAAATGGCGCGCGAGCTGTATAAAACGGGGACCGAGGTTTACGATCTGGGAAGTTCTACCGCTACGACTTTGCTGAACCTGTGCCCTGCGATTGAGCCACCAGCCAAGTTGATTGGATACGACAACTCGCTACCTATGTTAGAGAAGGGGAGGGAACGCATCGAAGAACATGGGTTTGGCGATCGCATCGAACTACGGCAAGGAGACTTCAATGGAGATCTTTCGAAAATGCCTTTGGAGAACGCCAGTCTGGTGACCATGTGCTGGACGATGCAATTCGTTCGGCCATTACAGCGTGAGCGTGTCGTGCAGTGGATTCACAACGGACTCGTCGAGGGTGGGGCGCTAATTCTGACCGAAAAGGTGCTGACCCAGGATCAGCGGATGAACCGTTTTTTCATAGACCTCTACTACAAATACAAGGAGCGGAACGGTTATTCCCAGACGGAGATCTTACGGAAACGGGAGGCCCTCGAAAATGTATTGGTTCCTTATACTTTGGAAGAAAACATGGAGCTGTTCCGCCGGAATGGATTTGAAACCGTCGAAACCTTTTTCCAATGGTATAATTTCGTGGGGATTCTTTGCGTCAAGGGACCTTCTTGATTACGGTCTCAATTCATTGTCAGTCTCTAGCGATCATCGGCCGGGTGAACTGCATAGCGCCATCCCACGGGAAGAGAATCCAGGTATCTTGACTCACTTCAGTGACGAACGTGTCTACGAAAGGTCTGCCTTCGGGCTTCGAAAAGACGGTTGCCAGGTGGGCTTTCGGAAGCATCTTGCGGACGGCTTTAGCTGTTTGCCCGGTATCGACTAAATCATCGATCACTAACCAGCCCTCACTATCAATATCGAGGTCTTTAAGGATCTTGGCTTCGCCCTGTGCTTTGTGGTCGTAACTGGCCACGCAAATAGTTTCTACGAGGCGCAGGTCTAACTCTCGTGCGACAATAGCGGCTGGAATCAGGCCACCACGAGTGATCGCAACGACTCCCTTCCATTCTTGATTCATCAGGCGTAGGGCGAGTGCACGGGCATCACGATGTAGTTCTTCCCAGGAAACAGAAAAATCCATCCGGTAGTTAGTCATAGAGCGTAGTGGGTTGTTTGGGGTTTAGAGTGGGGTCCGAATTTGCGAGATTGAAGATTAACAAGTTGCTTTAAAAAAGAAGGCAAGATGGGCCTAGGAGGAGTCAATGATTTACTTGTGCAGAAAGGCAGTTTTTGGGCATTGAAAAATGGGTTCTCTTTTTTTAGGTAGTAGTGGCTTCACTCGCCGCAGTGTTTTGTTAGCTGGACATGATTATGGGTTTAATAGAACTATCATAGACCCTATTACCTTGAGCTACTCTATCGAATTACTCCTACGTCGTTTTCTTTTGATCCGTCGGTCTTTGTTGAGTGTTGGCATTTTGCTGCCTGCTCTCTGTACTTCCCTGACCGCTCAATCTGAAAGCGATACCACGGTAACCAGACGGTTTGAAGTAACCGACATACAATCGAAGATTACGATTGATGGAGTCCTTGATGAACCTGTTTGGTCCACTGCTCCTGGAATAGGAGACCTCATTCAACGCCAACCCAATCCAGGGGGCACTCCGTCGGAGAAAACAGAGGTCACTTTGTTACATGATTCTGACTATCTCTACATAGGAATTGTAGCTCATGATTCTGAGGCGAATAAGATCAATAGCACTGAGATGTCCCGGGATGCGAGTTTGAGATCGGATGATCAAATCGAGATCCTACTCGATACGTTTCGTGATCGGCAAAACGCCTTCTATTTCGCCACCAATCCGAATGGTGCACTGGTAGACGGCTTGGCCTTTGGTAATAAGGACCTGAATACCGATTGGAATGCTATCTGGGATTTAAGAACCCAGCGGACGGATGACGGTTGGACAGCTGAAATTGCTATACCGTTTAAGAGCTTAAATTTTCCGCCTGATAGCTCAGTATGGGGGTTCAATATTCAAAGGAATATTGTTCGAAAACTGGAGGAAAATGCCTGGTCAGGGGCGCGATTGGAAAACGATTTTTTGCAAGTTTCGGAAGCGGGAATCCTGGAAAATATGACGGGGCTGAATCAGGGGATCGGTCTTGATGTGCGTCCCTTTATTGCGAGTAGCTGGAGTCACTCTCGGGGGAATGTGTTGGATTCTTCCACGTCGGAAAGTAACGACGACTTTGATTTCGAACCGGGATTGGATATATTTTGGAACATA
>CALGUT010000235.1 GCA_937920335.1 uncultured Opitutales bacterium | reverse complement strand
TACCTCCAGCATCACTTTCCCTAGCGATAAGGTTTTTAAACTTCGTTCTAAAATAAACCGCTTCACCGTACCACCGATCCCCTCGAGTCTTTATTCCGGTCTCAAAACTATCTGTTTCTTCAGGATCCAACCCATTTCGAGAAGAACCCGGGCTTAATAATGAGATTCCTCGATGCAGACTCGCAAAGAATTTTGACTTATCGTCGACCTTGTATTCCACCGAGACTCCTGGCGCGGCAACGTCGTAATCACCCGATTCATCAATGGCAGGATCCCGACCGTCTGCGCGAAAATAATCCCAATCAACCTGCTCGTAACGCAACCCCGGAGTAATTGTGAATGAGCCAGAGGTGATACGATCCATAAGGTAAATGGATAAACTATCTACATGCTGCCGCCGGTTTCCAGCAGAACCACCTGGCTCTGATTGTCCGAATTCAATAAATTCAGCCACCCGCCCCTCATCATCCATACGGTAGATGTCTTCCCACTGGAATCGGCGGATTCGATCTTCGTGCAGCCTAACGCCAGCGGTGATCTCATGTAACACTTCACCTGAGTAAAACTCGCCGTTAAACTCCGATTGTACACCACCAAGGTAATAACTCCGATTGTTTGCCCGCACCCTAAGGTCTCCAGCACGAGTCCCAGTCAGCACTTCATATAGCTCAGTTCCGTTGAACAATGCCAAGGATGGATCCACCCCATTCACGCGATGAAGCTTGTACCAATTGCGGTGGAAATTATTATAATAAGCGGTTGTTGACAGCGTATTTCCATTGTCCCAACGCGTTTGATGCCGCAGATAGGTTCTCGTATGGTGGGTATTGATCTCATCAAACCGTGAGGCCGCATACCTTCTAAAGGGATCCGCTCGAAAATCCTCCGTCGACAAGCCCAGGTAAGTCTCGTCTGCATGAAAATCAGTATAACCGATTTTGAATTCAAAATAATGATACTGAGAGCTTTCCGGTTCCCAACCAAACTTAAGCATGGTATCCGTCTTCTCAAAACCCGTTTCATCCGACCCGTCAAAAGCAGCGGTGCCATCAATCGTTTTAAAACCATCGGTCTTACGCGAATATATCTCGGCCAAATACCCGAAGATCCCTGCTTCCGATTCCTGTCTTCCGCCGGCCCAGAGATGAGCGCGCATGTCATTGTCTTCACCGTATTGAAATTTCAAATACTTCTGCCTGGAGTTTGGTATCGGCGTAGAGATGTAGTTAAGAACACCTCCCGTTGTATGCGGACCATATTGAATCTGACTTGAACCTTTCAACACTTCCAAGGAAGACATACGCCCTGCTGTGGGCGAATAATAGGCCGTTGGTGCTGCGTAGGGAGCCGGAGCCGTTAATACTCCATCCTCCATCATTGTCAGTTTACCACTGCGATTGGAGTCAACGCCCCGTAAGCTGATATTCGGAAATAGACCGTAACCATCCTCTCCACGAAAGTACACGCCCGGTACCTGCCGGAGTATTTGATCGATATTCGCGTATTGAAAATTCGCGATCTCTTCCTGAGAGATATAAAATCCCGACCCGGGAACTTCGAAAACAGATTCCTTGGAACCGAGTACTTCGAAGGTGCTCAGATCAACCAGCGGTTCTCCGGTATCCTCAGCGGACGTTTTCACAGTCACAACGACGAAACAGGCTACTCCTATCGCAAACTTATACAGTAATTTCATGATGTCAGACGTCATTCTCAAAACGATTCCTTATTGAAACTGGGTCTCAAAAATTGCCCCGTCAACCTTTTTATTGATACTGAGTCTCATTTTCTTTTTAATTAGAATAATTTAAAATAAGGTTAGTCTACGATTCGCCTATCATTTCTCGTCACAGAGATTGACAGTCACTCACCAATTAAGAGCTTAAGCGTATGGCTAAAAAAGCTGCTTTGATCTTAAACCTTGGTTCTCCCGATTCTACATCCGTTTCCGATGTTCGCCGCTACCTGAAAGAGTTTCTTCTGGACGAGCGCGTAATCGACGCCGCTCCACTCGTGAGGAACCTCGTCGTAAGAGGAATCGTCCTCCCTACCCGCCCCAAAAAGTCGGCTGAAGCTTACTCCAAAGTTTGGACTGATGCTGGCAGTCCCTTAATCGTCACGAGCAAAAACGTTCACGAAAAGGTTCAAGAGAAAGTCGATATCCCGATTGAACTCGCGATGCGCTATGGCTCGATGTCCATCGCAGACGCAATTACGAGACTCAAGGCTAAGGGCGTTGAAGAGCTATTCATCATGCCTATGTATCCACACTACGCCATGTCTAGTTATGAAACGGTCTTAGTGCGTGTTCAGGAAGAGATCATGGCACAAGCCCCCGGTATGACTTGGACGATCATGCAACCGTTCTACAAAGACGAAGACTACATAAATGCGATGGTGGAAAATGCCCGCCCCTACATCAATGAAGACATGGATCGCCTGCTCTTTAGCTTCCACGGTATCCCCGAAAGGCACCTCACCAAAGGCGACTCATCAAACGCACACTGCATGAAGACACCCGATTGCTGCAACGTCTGCCACCCCGTCCAAAGCGTTTGCTACCGGCACCAGTGCTTCGAAACCGTCAAAGCAATGACCAAAAAACTCGGACTTTCTATGGATAGGTTTTCTGTATCTTTTCAATCCCGATTGGGAAGAGAACCTTGGCTGAAACCTTATACCGACTACGTCCTTGAAGAACTTCCCGAAAAGGGCGTCAAAAACCTGGTGGTAATTTGTCCCGCTTTTGTGGCCGATTGCCTCGAAACGCTTGAAGAAATAGAGATGGAAGGCCAGGAAGAGTTTCTTGAAGCCGGGGGAGAATCGTTCAAGATGATCCCCTGTCTCAATGAACACCCAGCTTGGATTTCTTTATTAGCAAACAGAATCCAGGACTGGGCATCGAGTTAAGAAACTCAAACCATAGCCTGTAATTATGAACCCAAACGCTGACGTCCTGTGGATAGGTATCGGTAACCTACTTTATACACTTGGTTTCATAACTGCGATTTTCTACTTGGTTCGAGCGCGACACCATCCCAGATGGTTGCTCTACATGATCATCGCTGGTGGTTACGCAATTCACACCTACGGTCTCTACCTTCGTGGATTGGAAATAGGCGGATGCCCTGTAGGAAATACCTTCGAAATCGTGCAATTCGTAATTTGGTCACTTACCGTTTGTTTTCTTGTTCTAGGACCTGCATTCAGGCTGAGCCTATTTGGTTTTTTTACAGCGGGATTGGCGGTGCTCCTTTCTGTACTCTCATTTGCAATTAAGGACTGGGACCTACCCTACCCGGACCGTATAACGGCGATCAGTCCATCAATCGAATTCCACGCCGCTTTAGCCGTTTTCTCATACGGAATCTTTGGTCTGCTAGCAGTGAGCTCTACCCTGTATTTGCTGCAGAATTTTGCGTTAAAACAACATCAATTTAAAGGCGTTTACGCTTACCTGCCATCGCTGGTCGAATCAGAGACGATGACTCTGCGGATGTTAGCAGCCGGATGCACCGTATTGACGCTTTCATTACTAGTGGGATCCTTTTACTGGAGCCAAAATGTAGCTGAAGTAAACGCGACAAAGTTTTTCGCCAGCGTCAGCCTTTGGATCGCCTATTTAATCGTCCTGGGTCTGCGCTTGAGCAACAGGCTCTACGCAAAAAAGCTGGCTATCACTTGCATCGCTTTATTCGTCATCGCCATCCTCTCTATTTGGCCGGTTGGCAACAGCAGCAACTCGGACGGGCACGCATCTTCTTCACCAGTGACCCCACTTGATAGATGAGCGGAAGCAAAAAGACATTTTTCTGCTGGGGGGTGAGCCACCACTCCGCTCCGATCGAGTATCGAGAGAAAATTAGCCCTAACCCCAGCCAGATGGAGGCGATTTACAAATCTCTCAACGAGAAAGAATGGATCGGAGAGCTCACCATCTTGAGCACCTGCAACCGACTTGAGATCTACGGAGCTTCTTACGAATCGCACTACCGCGAACTCGCGAATGCCGTCGGCAAAGAATTGAAAGTCGATTCCTCTGAAATATTTGAGAAGTCGATTATATTGGAAGACCGCGATGCACTGCTGCACCTATTCTCAGTCACTGCCGGGCTCGATTCACAGATTGTAGGAGAAGTGGAGATTACCGGTCAGGTCAAACAAGCATTCTTGCACGCGGCCAAACAACGAACCGTCGGAACCTTACTCAACAAGGCGTTCCAAAAAAGCTTCCAGAGCACCAAGTGGATTCGAACCAATACCAATATTGGCAAAGGACAGATTAACGTCGCAACGGTAGCCGTTGATCTCGCGATGAAGGTCTTTGGCAGACTCCATAACTCAACAGCCCTAGTCATTGGCGCAGGAGATATCGCCGAAAAAACAATCGCTGCATTGCGCAGCCGTGGTGTCCGGAAACTCATTATTAGTAACCGCACGTTTGGGAAAGCCCAAGAACTAGCTTCAGCGTTCGGAGGCAGTGCCGTACCCTTTGAAAGCCTTGACTGCCACCTACTACAGTCAGACGTGGTCCTGTGCTCGACTGCGTCCCCTGAGTTTATCCTGACTGAGAGCCGTATGCAGACCTTTCTTAAGAAACGTG
>CALGUT010000234.1 GCA_937920335.1 uncultured Opitutales bacterium | reverse complement strand
AGTCTCTCAATTACAACAAGTGCGGCTCTGGATATCGTTGCCTTCGGGCGATCGGCGGCCCCGCGCGGAATTTCATCCAAGTGTGGATTGGTTGATTGAAAACGGTATGCACCCGGAAAAGGTAAAGGGTGTGGAGTTTACCAACTCTGCCATTCTAGAGAAAGAAATCATTCGTATGCCCATGTTACTGTTGCACGAGCTTGCGCATGCCTATCACAACTTGGTGCTGGGCTTTGAGCATCCGGATATTTTGCGGCTCTATACCCAGGCTAAGAAGCATGGCTCGTACGACAAGGTGGAGCGCCGCAATCGCGAACCGCAGATGGCCTACGCCATTACGGATCATAAAGAGTATTTCGCGGAGTGCACGGAAGCTTTCTTTGGAGAAAATGACTTTTATCCGTTCAACAAGAAGGAGCTCAAGGAACACGATCCCGACATGTATGATCTATTGACGCAGATCTGGATTCAGGAAAATAATGGAGCCACGAATGAGTAAGAGAGTCACAGCGCTAACAGGAATATTCTTAACTATTATAATCATGAGTGTTGATACCTGGGCCGATGAGAGTCGTCCGCTTGTAAAGCTGGAGAGTAGCAAAGCGACCGTGGTTATTGATCTCGGCGGCGGTTCGATTTCCGAATATCGCTTGAAGTCGAATGACCTGAACCCGCTTCAGTGGGATTCATGGTCCTTCAGTCCGACGCCTGATCAGGAAGCACCCATGGTTCCCCGGCCAATGGGACACTTCCTTTGTTTGGACCGTTGGGGATCGGCTTCCGAGGCGGAGAAAGCGAACGGTATGACCAACCACGGGGAAGCGACCCAAGTATGGTGGGCAGTGTCGCATGAGCTGGAGTCGGAGACTGGAAAGTTGAACGTCCGGCTTCGAGCCAAGCTCCCCATGGCCGGAATAAGTGTTGAGCGTTCCGTGCTCATGGAGCGGGAGTCCTCTGTCGTGATAGTTGAAGAGTTTGTTACCAACCAGAATCCCATCGGACGGATCTATAATATCGTGCAGCATCCGACGATTGGTGGGCCATTTCTCGATGAAAATACGATTGTTGATTCCAATGGAACACGGGGGTTTATGCAGGAGCGTTCCATGCCCAATCCTGAAGACCCCGAAGTACATTGGCCCAAGGCCCTGAAAATGGACGGTACTGAAGTGGATCTTAGGTTCTTGGAAGGCGATCCGTCTCCCAACGTTGTTTCCTATATCATCGACGATGAGTATGGGTGGGTTACAGCGACGAGTCCGGAGACTGGATTATTACTCGGCTATATTTGGAAAACATCAGACTATCCCTGGTTAAACATTTGGCGTCACGTGAAAGACGGTAAGCCGGTTGCCAGAGGACTTGAGTTTGGTACCTCAGGATTGCACCAGCCTGGGAAAAATCTGGTCGCGAAGGGAAGAATCTTTGATCGATCGATTTACAACTATATCGATGCGGATGAAACACAGAGTTTCAAATACGGCATGTTTCTCATGGAGATTCCCGAAGGATTTAAAGGTGTCAGTTCGGTTTCTTACCAAGAGAAAACGCTTGAGGTCTTCGAGGTCGGCACGGGACGTAGCTTGAAGCAGGCAGCACCTGCCCTGTTCTAAATCTATAGAGACTTTTTCAAATAATAACGTGTTGGTGATATGAATACGTGGTTGGCGGTCTCGCTATCTTAGATTACTTGAGTAGTAACCATGCACAGGCGAGGACCGCGATGGGGGTCCATTCGCTTGTTTGTTGTAGGGCATCCGAGAGAGACTGCTGCGGGCTCACGCTTGCTGAATCAGCTTTCTCAAGCGCTTCAGTGACGAGCCTATCCACCTTGAGTTTATCCTGCTGTTCG
>CALGUT010000233.1 GCA_937920335.1 uncultured Opitutales bacterium | reverse complement strand
CTACCGTCTCCGACTGAGAAATAATCGGGGAACTATTCAAATAGGCTACACCCTTAACATGCAATTCAAGCCAGCGTTCCATTTCCCAGAGACTATGTCTGATCGAGTCCTCACCACGAATCGTATGCCCTTCGTTCGGCAACACCACCAATCGTGCAGTGCGACCAAGCCCATTTAGCGCATGAAACAGTCGCTCACTTTGCATTAAATAGGTCCCTGGATTCTCATCTTTTTCTCCATGGATGAGCAATAAAGGTTCTTCGATCCCAGTCTCGACTAGGAAAGGAGATATGGCCAAATACACAAGAGGCGCTTGCCACAAATTCCTCTCCTCCGACTGAAAACCAAAGGGAGTAAGCGTTCGGTTATAAGCACCGCTGCGAGCAATACCCGCACAAAAAAGATTCGTATGAGCGAGCAAGTTCGCCGTCATAAAAGCACCGTAACTATGACCTCCCAATGCAATTTTGCCTTCGTCGCTAATTCCACCTTTGACCAATTCCTCAACCAAAGCTTGTGCTGAGTCTTTCAGCTGAGCAACGAAACTGTTATTCGGGTGTCCTTCCGCCACGCTGACAATCGGCATCGTTGGATCATCCACAACCGCATATCCTTTTAGAGTCCAGATCAGAGGACGATTCCAGCGGGCATCAAAAAACTGATACGGTGACCGTTTTAGCTGACTTGCGTTCGAAGTACTCAGATAGGCACGCGGATAGGCCCACACCAAAGTGGGCAACGGACCATCCCTTTTGGGATCGTGCCCAGGAGGCAAATACAAGTTTGCTGTTAAACGAACTCCATCGTTTCGCTTATAGTTTAGCTGCTGTCGTTTAACCGTCGTTAATGACACAAAGGGATTAGAATCCTGTGTTATCTTTCGATTAGCTCCTTTCGTTGAACTCCAGTGAAAATACGATGGTGGCATGTGAGTTGACTCTCTCCTCACTAACAGCTCGGTTGCATCGGTATTTAGAATCGCTACCGGGCTTTCGTAATAAGGCTCTTTAGATCGAAACAAGCGTTTTTTGCGTTTCGATTTTAGGCTGAAGCGATCCAGGAACGGTCTGTCTCCCTCGAGCGATGCGCCATCTCCCGATAAGAAGATATGGTCTCCTTCGACATCAGTTTCAAAGACCTGGAACCCGAACTCGTTGAATTTCATCATGGGAAAGCCTGGATGCCTGTAACTATCCCCCATTTCGAAGCTGAGTAGCTTACGATGCTTTTCACGTGGATTCGTAGGATTGAACATTGCCAACTCCATCTTCCGCCCCACCCAGTCCCAAGAGACTATGATTGCGCGATCTTCTCGATCCCAAAGCAAGTCACCGAAACGATTTGGTAAGGCAGCGAGTAATTCAGGAGGCTTTTCAAAGGGAGCCGATTGAGTATATATATGTTCCCTGATCTTAGTATTCTGATAGGGATCACCACCGTCCTGAGCTTCAGCCCATACAACCGTGGCAGTATGGTCGGATCTCCATTCGAAATCCCGAGCGCCGGTCCTTACACTCCCCCCCCCCATGCGGCAGGTACTCCGCTAACGGAGAAGAAGCTAATTCCTGAGCTTTTCCAGTCTGAAGGTTCCACACCTCGATCTCGTAGGCAAATTGTTCCTCATTCACCAGGAACGACCAAGGTCTAACTAATCGTTCCACCAATAAATAATTTCCATCGGGAGATTCTCTTACGTAACGAAACATACCAGGCGCTCCAATTGATACTTCCGGACCATCAAGCCTGATACGCGAGATTTGAGAGCTAAAGTAATATTCGAAGAGGGTTACATCCCATTTTGTCCGCAACACTCCTTGGTGGGTTTGCGCAGGCAATGGGTCACCACCCGTTTCCCTAATAATTGCTCCGCTTGGAACAAACGAGCGAATCGGTTTAGGTCCGATGTGCTTAGATACCGTT
Source organism: uncultured Opitutales bacterium (assembly GCA_937920335.1). GTDB lineage: Bacteria > Verrucomicrobiota > Verrucomicrobiia > Opitutales > UBA2995 > UBA2995. The sequence goes on along the minus strand of CALGUT010000233.1, from coordinate 1,242 downwards.
TTAACAATCAAAGATTGGCTGTCACTGGCCCAATACATAACATCAGCCATGGCAGCCTGAATCTCAAGCTCGCTTAACCGGGACGCTTTTCCAGATTTGACCTCAATATTCCAAAGCTCTGTTTGCTTTGTTCGTTCCAAAATCAGTGCCAAGTTCTCTCCATCCGGAGACCATTGGACCTGGATTATAACAAGGGATTCAGGCAGTCCAGCTGGTTGCAACACTTCTCCCGAATGAATATAGACGATAGAAACCCCTTTCGCGTAAACACGCCGACTTCTAGAACGGGTTTCCTCATACATCCTTAATCCCGCCAGACGAATTTCCTCACGCGCAAGGTACTCAGTGGGAATTCGATTCTCCAACTCTAAACGCATGAGTCTCTTTTTTGTCGGATCAACGCCGTAAACTGGCAACCAAGGCTGGTTCGCTATCTGAGAGATCTCCTCCGAGGGAGTTCGAAACTCGATCTCTGGTTCTTCCAGAGCAACCCCCACCCACGGACCTATGAGTAAGAGTAAAAAGACTGTGGAGGCTCTCACCATCAAACGAAAATAAACATACTGTTTGAGACACCGTATAAGTGAAGATATTTCACACTTAACACCAACAACGTTCAAAACACTTAGACTAATCTTATTCTAACTCAGGCGCGTTCAAAGGCCTCGGAGTCACCTCGACCACTGGCGCTGCTGCAATCTCTTTCTTCGATAACTCAATCGGAAGGTCTCGCAATTTTCTCGCGGAAACAAGCACACGGGATTCCATATTGTTGATCGCTTTGTTGTAGCTTTCCACAGCGTTCCTTAAACCTTTTCCAACTGCGGTCCAATTGGTAGCAACATCCGAGACGCGTTCGTAAATTTCTTTTCCCAATTTACTAATTTCACGAGACTGCTGAGCCAGATTCTCCTGACGCCAACCGTAAGCCACAACTTTCAATAGAGCAATCAGTGTAGTAGGCGTTGCCAGGATCACTTTATTCTGAACGCCTTCATCGATCAAACCGGGTTCTACCTCAAGAGCCGCACTGAAGTAACTCTCACCTGGCAAAAATAGAACCACAAACTCAGGTGAGTTTTCAAATTGTTCCCAATAGGCACGACTTCCCAAGTCCCTAATGTGAGCTCGAATATGCCTCGCATGATCTTTCATCTTTGCCGCCTTTTCTTCCTTACTCTCCGCTTCCAGAGCAGCCAGGAAGCCCTCGAGCGGTGCTTTGGCATCGATAATGATCTGCTA
>CALGUT010000232.1 GCA_937920335.1 uncultured Opitutales bacterium | reverse complement strand
CCGGTGTAAGTGCCTGGGATTGATTCGAATACCTCTGAAAAAACCTCCTGGATGAAGTAGGGAACTCCGAACCCACTGGCTACGGCGGTTATGAGACCGGCGAATAATCCGAGGATGAAGAACTTTTTTGAGGCACCGAGGTAGCGGCGGAATGCTAGAAATTTTTCCAAAACGAGTAGGTATTAACTTATGACTCAGACTTGATGGCGGTAAGAGCGTTCATTCTTTTGAAACTCATAGGTGAAACAGCATACAAACCGCATGCGCGGCAATACCCTTACTGGCACCTAGCGACCCGATTTTCTCCTGGGTCGTGGCCTTGATGCCGATGCAATCTTGCGAAATATTCAGTGTGTTTCCGATCATGGCTTTCATTAGATGAATGTAGGGACTGATTTTCGGGGTTTCCGCGATGACGCAGGAGTCGATGTTACCAATCGAATAGCCGGCTTCATGGGCCAGTTCAGATGCTTTTTTGAGAATCTCTTGAGAATTGATACCTTCTATCGACGGATCTGTGTTGGGAAACTGATGTCCAATATCGGGCAGCCCACAGGCTCCAAGAATTGCATCGGCCAGCGCATGCGTGAGACAATCCGCATCGGAATGTCCTTCGAGACCCCATTCACTGGGGATCTCTACGCCACCGAGGATCAGTTTTCGATCGGTCACTAAGCGGTGTATATCGTAGCCAAAGCCGATACGGTAGGGAAGCTTACTCATTTATAATAACGCGTTTTAGCGGCCTGCGTCCCGTTGTTGCAATAGTAGTTCTGCGAGGGCGAGATCTTCAGGGTAAGTGATCTTCGGATTCGGGTGATGATTTTCAACAACGGTAACGCGGTAATCGTACCTTGAGGCTGCGGCGGTGTCGTCGGTTATTCTGTGACCCTCCTCAGTGATTTTCTCATAGCACATTTTGATCAATCGAAACGAAAATGCCTGGGGTGTCTCCATTGCCCAAAGTCGGTTACGATCGAGGTCTCGTAGCTCGGTTTGTCTCGGGCTTGTAGCAGTGGCGGGTACCTGTTTGATCGTATCTACGACTCGGTGTCCGAGAACTGCCACCTTATCTTTTACAGCGGCTTCGTAAACTCGCGAGATCGATTCTGGGTGTATGAGTGGGCGAGCGCAGTCATGAATAAGGACAATATCGGTCGTATCTGGTGAAGACTGTAGGGCGTTATGGACTGACTGTTGGCGCTCAAATCCTCCCTCGGTCCACCGTATTTCTTTGGATGTTAAAGGCGGGAGCAGCTCCTTTAGCTGAGCGAGTTGAGCTCCTTTTCGGTATACAACGAGATAGCTGTCGATGACTCCAGACGCTTCGAATGCCAGTAAACTATGCTCAGCGCTGGTTTTTCCAAGAATCTCAGAAAGGACCTTGTCTTCAGTGATTCCCTGCATGCGGTTGCTGGAGCCGCCGCACAAGAGGATGGCTACGGTTTTCATAAACAGTCTATGCAAGTTCTCCGTTGATCGCTTGAACAGCCGAGCGCGGGGATTCTGCTTTATAAATGGGTCTTCCGACTACGATGAAATTAGAGCCATTAGCGGCTGCCTGGCTGGGAGTGACAATCCGCTTTTGATCGTCAGCTGCCGCGCCAGTCGGCCGAATACCCGGTGTGACAAACTTTAGTTGGTCCGCGTAATCAGGTACCAACAGGCTGAGCTCTTTGGCTGAGCAGACCAGGCCTGGGACTCCCGACTCGACGACGGCCCCTGCAAGATTATGAACCTGTCTTTCGGGGGAGTTGGGCACTCCGACGCGTCGAAGCTGAGCTTCATCCATGGAAGTAAGGACGGTTACCCCGAGTAGTAAGAGATTGGGCTTTCGATCCAGGCGAACCTGATTCGCTGCCGCCATCATTTCGACTCCGCCACTGCTATGGAGGGTCAGCATGTCGATGGGTAGGTCGCTCAGGCTTTGCAAGGCTTTGGCGACTGTATTGGGAATGTCATGGAGCTTCAGATCGAGAAATACTTTGAAACCAAGGTCAGCCACTTCACGAATCCATTCAGGGCCATGAGCGGTAAACATTTGTAAGCCTACTTTAACCCATTTCAGGTCAGGTCCAATTCCCTGGAGCAGGGAACGGGCTTCGTCTTTCGATTCGAGGTCGAGGGCGAGGATTAGTTCACAGGAGCTCATAAAAGTAGGTTGAGAAACATTTTTCGATTGAGGCGACTCGACGGTTGGCCAGCGTGATTCGAGTGAGAGAGAATAGCACAATGCGATTATTTTCACCTGCCAAGGTAAATCTTCTTTTGGCAGTGACCGGGAAACGCGCCGATGGATTTCACGATCTTATCTCGTTGGTTTCACCGCTTTCCTTTGGGGATGACCTGGTGGTCGAAGTTGTGGAGGGCGTCTGAGTGCTCATGGCCGATATCGACCACG
>CALGUT010000231.1 GCA_937920335.1 uncultured Opitutales bacterium | reverse complement strand
AAGCGAGAGCCCATAATCTGGAGTATGTTCTGACAAATCGTTAAACCCAATCCGGAACCCCCGAAACGGCGTGTCATCGACGAATCAGCTTGAGTAAATGGCTCAAAAATTGCGCCAATGCGATCCTCATCAATTCCGATTCCCGAGTCTTTGACCGAGAAAAATAGTCGTCCCTCTTCTTCATCGATCGCATCCCAAGATGCTCCTATGGCAATACTACCACCTTCCGTAAATTTTACGGCGTTGCCGACCAGATTCAGAATAACCTGCTGGATTCGTAAAGGATCCGTAATCACGCTCAAAGGCACATTGTCATCCGGTTCAAAGGACATTTTAAGGCCCTTTTTAATAACAGCATCACCAAAGACGCCCAGTATCGTATCGACGCTGCCTCTTATATCGAACGGTTTCTGTTCCAAGTCGAGCTTCCCAGCCTCTATCTTAGAAAAGTCCAAAATATTGTTCACCATAGAAAGCAACAACCGCCCACTGGATTCTAAATTGGAAATATAGTCGATTTGCTCTGAATTGAGCTCGGTGTGTTTTAACAACGTTGCAAATCCTAGTACCCCATTCAAAGGAGTGCGGATCTCATGGCTCATCTTCGCCATAAACTCTGATTTAGAGAGGCTGCCCTCTTGTGCGAGGTCCCGAGCATTCCGTAAATCATCCTGAATCGCTTTCAGGTGCGTAATATCCGTCGTCGTTCCCAACACCCGAACCGCATTTCCTGATTCGTTATAAATAATCTTACCTCTCGAGTATACATCCATGAAACGGCCACTCGAATGCTTCATTTTATGTTCGAGTTCAAATTCTTTTTCGTGGTTTGAAATTCGCTTGGTGAGCGCCTTCACCCAATTGGTCTGATCATCCAAAATAAACAATGTCTCCAAGCTCCCAAGGTCTTTAAATGTATCTTGAGCAAGATAGCCACCCATAGTCTTAATTGAGGAATCAAGGAAGAGCTCATCACTTTCGATGTTCCAATCCCAGACTCCGAACTGACCTGCCTGAGAAGCCATTTCATACCGCTCTTGGAACAGGCGGAGGTCTGTTTCAAGACGTTGCCGGTTCATGAATTCTATTACACTATTTGCTAAGAGCTCATAACCAGAAATTTCTTTCGGATGCCAATTACGGGTTCCCGATACTACATCGAAACCGATAACCCCCCACCACTGGCCGCGGAAAAACAATGGAATCCACAGATAAGACACTACTCCATTTTTCATTAACGTCAGGTGCTCGATATCCGGAACCTCACTGACATTTCCAAATACAGCGTCTCCAGATTTGAACTTTTCCAACCAATCTGGAAAGAACGCTTCAAATGGGAGCGAACTAAAATCTGGAGTCTGAGTTGAGCCAGGTTCACGAATCCAAGTATGTAATTGCTCGACAACTATTCCCTGGGATCCAGCTGGCTGATTCTTCAACAGATAGATTCGATCCAGTCCTGCTCCGTCTCCCAACAATGCGAAAGACTCTCGAACTGCTTGATCCGACGAATGAGTCTCGATTAGATGACCGACTGCTAACGCTATCGATTCAAAATCCACAAATACCTGCTGGTTACTCCTGAGCCGTTGCTCGAGCAAATGCGACCGCCGCTGAGACCGAACCAATTCTTCCTTGGTACGATCCAATTCGCCGGTGGCACTGGGCCGAGATGACTTAGAAAACATTATGAAGAGCAGGTTGCAGAGGGACAAATAAACATAAGAATAGTCTGTTATCGCGGTTCAATAAGCCGCTATGGATTCAAGTCAGCACAGTATTTTTACATTTAATTGACTGAGAGAGCAACTCCGCGCGCACGAGAATGGGTCGCGTGCGGTATTTCTAATGAAGGTGACTACATTCACGCAAAAAGTACCCAGTGATTTTGATCTCAAAACTCCAGACAGAAACTGGGTTTAAACTTGCCAAGACTAGAGGGTTTTGTTGCCGTCCGACGCTATGAAAATTCGCGCCTTTCAAGGTCTACGTCCAAACCCGAAACAAGCAGCCTCCGTAGCCTCTTTACCATACGATGTGGTAAACACAGAAGAAGCTTCAGAACTGGCTGAGGGTAATCCCAACAGCTTTCTTCACGTAGTTCGCGCGGAGATTGATTTACCCAAGGGCACCGACCTCTATTCAGACCCAGTCTATGCCAAGGCGAAAGAGAATCTGGATAGGCTACAAGACACAGGCGCGTTGGAGCGAGAAACAGGACCTTGCCTGTATGTCTATCAGCAAAACATGAACGGTCACATACAAAAAGGGCTAGTCAGTGTTTGTCATATCGATGACTACCTAAACGACCTGATCAAAAAGCACGAAAAAACGAGGCCACAAAAAGAGGATGACCGTACGAAACTTAATACTACGCTCAGCGCTCACCCAGGTCCCGTATTTCTAACCTATCGTGATGACATTTCTATCGACGCACGAATCAACGAGATCACACAGTCAGATTCATTTATCGACTTCACTGCTCCCGACGGTGTTCAACACACGATTTGGAAAATTGAAGATACCGAAGAGCTCGTATCAGCATTTGCTGACATTCCCGTTTCCTACGTAGCTGATGGGCATCACCGTAGCGCAAGTGCCGCTCGTGTCGGAGCTGAACGCAAAGCCAACAATCCCAGCCACACGGGAGAAGAGGACTACAACTGGTTTCTCGCAGTCAATTTCCCAGCCAGCCAACTCAAGGTATTGCCGTACAATCGACTGATATTTGATTTAAATGGCCACTCCGAGGAGACGTTTTTAGAGAAGGTAAAAACAGTAGCCACCGTCACAGAAGGAGCTTCTCCATCCCCAAGTGCGGTCGGCGCGATGAGTATGTATTTCAAGGGTCAATGGTTCGGAATCGAATTTCCCGAAGACGACTCTCTCGATCCAGTTAGTCGACTTGACATAAGCCGACTACAAGATGGCATCCTCGCCCCCATCTTAGGTATAGACGATCCTAGAACCAGCACCCGCATTGATTTTATCGGTGGTATCCGTGGAACTGATGAACTCGTCAAGCGAGTCGAGAATGGAGACGGCCCTGTTGCCTTTTCCATGTATCCAGTGACTATCGAGCAACTGATGGACATCGCCGATGCTGGGGCAACCATGCCACCCAAAAGCACCTGGTTCGAGCCGAAGCTGAGAAGCGGGCTATTCGTCCACACGTTTTAGATCTCGCTAACTGCCTGATCCCATGGCAAATAGCTAGGCCTACCTGCGGAGACAGGACCAAACCTGTACAATAAAAAGCCCTCACAAGGAGGGCTGTTAAAGTATCTAAAGTTCTTACCTTTAGCCGCGAACGCGACGAAACTTGTTTTTGAACTTTTCCACACGACCTGCACTATCAACAAAGCGCTTTTCGCCCGTGTATGCTGGATGCGAATCAGACGTCACATCTTGGACGATCACTTGATATTCAACACCGTCTATCACTTCGGTCTTTTTCGAAGTAACCGTAGATCTTGTCAGAAATTTCTTTCCTGAAGAAACATCTACGAAACAAACAGGATTCAATTTTGGATGGGTATCAGATTTCACGGAACTAAATGTGTTTAAATTAACCCTGACGCGCTTTAAAGCGTGGATTGGTTTTACAAAGGACGTAAACACGCCCTTTACGACGCACCACTTGGCAGTCCGGGTGGCGGTTTTTTAGTGATTTGATTGATGATGCGACTTTCATGGTAGAAATAGGAAAAAGAGAAGGAAAAAACCGGTCACTGAAGGCCTTGTCAACGGGTAAATTCAGATATCAGCGGCCGCCAGCATCGATTGTCATCAATTCTGAGACGGATCTTCCGGAGCTCCAGCATCCAACTGGTATTGAGAGCCTTGTCCCAGCAGGAAATTCTTCCAAATCTGGACCCCATCCACCTCGTCTTCAAAGCGAGCCTTCACCTGCGTCGGAATCCAGGCATTCTGCTCCAATTCTTCTTCCAACTGCCCGCCGCTCCAACCGGAATACCCTTGGTAGGCTCTCACGGTGGCACCTGATGATTCCGCCAATTCTGCAGCCCGATCGGGATCAATACCAAAGAAAAGCTTAAAAACTGATTCCGCATCAGACCAAATCCACGCCACTAAAAGTACCTGATCCGTAGAAACCGGACCTCCTCCATAGATCGGGATTTGCGCCAAAGGCCCGAACGCAAATTTTTCCTCCAACTCGCCCAAACATTTCCCCAGCGGTCTATTCAAAATCACACCCAGCGCGCCGTCTTCTTTGGAATGGGCCGAGAGCAACACGACAGTCCGCTTGAAATTCGGATCCAGCATCGTAGGATGAGAGATTAGCAATGACCCTGAATAATTTTCGGCAAGATTTTCCAGATTCTCCATGCTAGTTCTGCAAAATCTCCACACCTGCTTCCGACAGTAACTCGAAAACCATCGGATCGTTCTTGTAGTTATTGTGATACTTAATCACCGCGATACCAGCTGCTGCGAGGACCTTCGCACAATTGATACACGGAAAATGTGTTACGTATGCCGTGGCTCCAGAAAGACTGATCCCTCTCCGAGCCGCATCCGCAATGGCATTCTGCTCGGCATGAACAGTACCCTGCTCGTGATTATCCCGAACACGGGATTTGTGAGGTGCACCCGGCAAAAAACCGTTATAGCCCGCTGCGATCAATCGATTCTTACCGTCACCACCTGAGACGATAACACATCCTACGTTTAGCCGTTCGCAAGTCGAACGACTCGCAATCAGAAACGTGGTAGCCATAAAATATTCATCCCAAGTCAGCCGATGGTGCCAAGCTTCTATTAACTCAGCAATCGCGTCTACGGGGCTAAGAGGAATCTTTTCGTCAGAAGGGTCAGACATAATCTCAGAAATATTCATTCGCGACCTATCGACACTAAGTCAACTCCCGTCATCTACAAACCAGTCTGGAAGTCCCATATGTATCGTCTGCCCCGGCTTGATATTGATTTCTTTCTGCAGCTTCAACCCATCAGCAGCAACCACTTCTATTTTGTGCCTCCCCGGACGAACGTTCCGTAAATACTGGCCGTCCAGTGCATAAGAAATTCCATTGATGAAGATCCTCAAGGACTCGTATGAAAAGCCCTCCTCATCTGTCTCCAAAGAGATCATCGCTTCAGACGACATCAAGCTGAAAACGACCTCTGAGTCTCTACCACCTTCGATCGTCGTTTCCCGATACTGTGTTATGTACCCCTCCAAACGCACCTCTATTATAAGCGTTTTTCCGTCCCGGATATTTCGTTCTTTGTAAGTGGAGACACCCACTTTCTTATCGTTTACGAAAACTGTCGCACCACTCGGAAACGTCTTCACCGTGAGGGTTCCCAGGAGCGGTACCATCGCTGCATCAAACGTCACGGTTTGACCTTTGGGAACCAGATCAAACTTACGTTCCTCTGGGAAGAAGTAGGGATGCTCGAGGTTGATTCTCACATTCTTTATGGTACCCTGCTCAACGAGGGTAAACTTTCCATCTCGCCCCACCAAGCCGAGTTCTCGTTTTTTGTTTTCCGCGTCGATCAGACTTACCTTAGTCCCGGAAATTGCAGTGATTACTATGCGGGATTCACCATGTTCCCGAAAGGAGAAGTATCCCAATATCACATCTTTCTGCCAAAACCCGACGCAGGTAAGCACAAGTATTGTCGTGAAGAAACAATACTTGAAAATCCGGGCTCCGGTATCTTCAAAGTGTGATTCGTCCATGGTAAAACAATTAAAGGTTTTCTTTTTCTCTACAAGCTACAAAACGTACGATCTATTCACCGGTATCACTGTAACCGATACACGGTTTTCTACCTCAATAGATGAATCAGTCCGACTAGCATAGCGTGAGCCAGTTCCATCGAATCCGTTCGCTTGTATTGAATACTACCTTCTGAAAACCTTACTGATCCCGAGCGCATGCCAGATTCGAAGCGATTCACTACTGCCCCATCCGTCTGATTGATCATGCTCTTGGCAGAGTTACGGATGCCCTCTCTGCGATTTAACTGAAACACGAGTTCAATCAAATAGTCCTCAGATTCAGCAATCACGAGCTTTCCCTGCCCTACCGCAAAGTAGAAACGTCTGGGATCAATTCCATCCGCATCACCGTTTTCACTCTCAAAAATATCAAAACTGCGAATTCTGGTAAAACCAACCACCGTATTATCCTCATCGAGACGAAAGGCCATATTTATTGCGCTCAAGTCTACGGCAGCAAACATATCAAATATCTCATTAAGGTCCGACGATTGAAAATCACCGCCTAGCAGTAATACGTCTTCATCCATTCCTTCGGGTGTCCACTTGGCCCAACTTCCGTCCCAACGATCTATGACGCCACCATCTAGCCGATCGAACCCATTTCTTATCCTTTGAAACACCTCATGCTCAACACTTCCTGAGGCCTTGTAATGAAAATTCAAATAGTTCGCAGCGAAGATTCCATCAATAGCACCCACAACAAATTCTTTTGCATTGGCAGGTACGAATTCTGCCACCTCCAAGTCAGAACGACTCTCCCGACTCACGATTCGGTTCAACCGGGTCCCTGGAGCAAACGTCACTTGAATTCCCAAAGTTCCGCCATCGCGGTTTGGATCCAACTCAAGCTTCATATCATCAACCGACGTCAGCTCCTGAATCAATGACTCGATATAAGAATCGTACAAAGCAGCATGTCCTCCCAACTCTGGAATCAACTGGGAGAATAGATGGGCCCGAGCTCCAGAATCATCGTAGAGTTTCTTCAAGCCAGCGTTCCACCCCTCCATCAAACCCGCCGAGATGTTCACCCCAGCTTCGCTAAGAAAGTTTGCCACTAGGATGTCGATGATTCCATCGCCCTCTTCGAATTTACTATTTCCAGCAAAGAACAGACGGGTTCCATCGACTTGGATCGAGCGCCAACCTCTCTTTTCCTTCAGTTCATCCCAAGACACACCATCGTAGCTACTGCACAACACCCACTCCAAGTGGCCAGAAGAATTTAGCAGCATGTAGGCGCCAAACGGATTCTGTGAGAATACGGACGGAATCGAATCTGACGAAAGTTCCGGAATTATTCTCGGCTGCTCTACCTTAACGTAAAAAACCGGGTAGTAGCTTATTGAACCTTCCTTACCCATCAGCAGACAAGAACTGCTAAGGTTTATTAGCCCCCATACAGAAGCTAAGCACAGAATATACCGATGACTAGTCAATGACACCCCACGAGAAATGTGCCGAATCAGTGGGTTGTAAAGCAACAACGCAATCGAGAAAGTCTGGCAACATTACCAAGCAGTCGCAAACACCTTCCAGTTTGACTTTAAAACCCGGCGCCAAAGACTGAAAACCATGCCGAGCCTTCAGGAAATAGTAGACTACTGCGACGAACGATTAAACCTCACTGCGATCACAGATTTCAAGGGTGCAGAAAACGGTATTCAATTCCAGAACAACGGCACCGTAACGAAAGTAGGTGCCGCCGTAGATGCCGGCCTGGTGCCATTCCAAAAAGCAGTAGAAGCGAACGTTGATCTGCTGATCGTTCATCACGGCATGTTCTGGGGCCCTGCATTTCCTATAACTGGAAAACGTTATGAAAAATACAAAATCTGCATGGAATCGAACCTTGCCGTGTACGGAGCCCATCTTCCATTAGATGCTCATAAAGAAATAGGAAACAATGCGCTTCTGGCTAAGAAACTAGATCTCAAACAATTGGATTGGTTTCTTGAATATGAGAGAAATCCGATCGGTTTGATCACAGAAGGAGGTATCACTCGCCAAGAACTCAAGAACAGGTTGCGATCCACCTTTCCAGAGGGTTTCAAAGCAATCGAGAAAGGCAGCGAAAAGCCAAAAAAGATCGCAATACTCACCGGAAGTGGGGCAAGTGCCGTTTCCGAACTGGTGGCAGAGGGTGTAGATACGCTCATCACAGGTGAACTAAAACAGAATCATTTCAACGAAGCGGAAGAATCAGAACTCAACCTCTATACCTGCGGACACTATGCGACCGAGACTTTCGGTGTTTGCGCACTCGCGAAAGAAATCAGCACGCAATTTGAGTTAGACTGGGAGTTTATCGCAACGGACTGTCCGATTTAGCCAATTTCCGCTGAAAATCAGGGTTAAACAAGACTGAATTATTTATGAACAATCATAGTGATTCAATAGTAATTGCATTCTACTTGAACCATTAAGAGATAGTCACTTAATAA
>CALGUT010000230.1 GCA_937920335.1 uncultured Opitutales bacterium | reverse complement strand
GGAGTCGACGGAATCGGGTGCCCACTTATCGAGTGGAAACTGGTTGAGGATACCCAGAGCAATGAGTGCTACCAGCCCCTGTCCGTTGGGGGGGATCTCATGGACCTCGCAGGAGCGGTAGGGTGTTGAAATCGTCTCTGTCCAAAACGGTTCGTGGGTTGCCAGATCTTCCTCGGTGAGCCAGCCACCGGTGTTCTTTGCATGTGCTACGATCTTCTTGGCAAGACTACCGCGATAGAAAGATTCACCGTAGGTATCAGCGATCTCTTCGAGCGTGTTTGCCTGAGCTGGGTTTCTAAATACAACACCTGGTTTGGGTTCAAATCCATCGGGGAACCAGGTGTTGGTGAATTCAGGACGATCCTTGAAAGTCGAGTAGGCGCCTTTGTAAACGGATGCTACGATGGGGCTTAGAGGGAATCCTTCACGGGCGTGGCGGATACCGGCTTCAAAGAGTGATGAAAATGGCAATTTTCCGAACCGTTTGTGCAGCGCCACCCAGTGGCTGACAACTCCGGGTGTCGTGACCGAGTCCCAACCTCGCATCGGCATGGTATCGAATTGGTTAAAGTAGTCTCGGGTCCAGGCTTTGGGTGACTTACCGGATGCGTTTAGGCCGTAGAGCTGTCCTTCATGTGCGACGATGGAGAATCCGTCTCCGCCGATACCGTTTTGAGTCGGTTCGACAACGGTAAGCGTGATTGCTGCTGCTATGGCTGCATCTACCGCATTTCCCCCGCGTCGAAAGGCATCGATACCGGCTTCGGTAGCATGAGGCTCTGATGTGGCGATGATATTCTCGCCATAGGTAAGGTCTGGATGTGGCGTGGCAGGGTTTTGCCAGCTGGACTGTTTAAGCATGGAAAAACCCTGAGCGGTTTCCATGCCAGTGACAATCCTTACGAGTCCTTGTGAGCTTCAAATTGGTTTTTATCCGCAGCTTTCATGTAGGCTTCGTGCCCGGAAATATTTCCCTGTCGAAGTTGGTTCATGAGCGACGAATCCATGGTGGTCATACCTTGGGCCATGCTGCTTTCGATAATTCCACGAATATTGCTGATCTTTCCACTCCGAATACAGTTGGGTAGGGCATCGTGCTTAAGAAGTATTTCATTCACGGCGACCCGACCGCCACCGACCTTCTTGCAAAGTAGCTGGGAAACGACGCCTCGTAGGCAACTCGCCAGCATCGTTCGAATCTGGTTCTGCTCTTCTGCTGGAAAGGCATCAATGATTCTATCAACCGTTTTGGGAGCGTTGTTAGTGTGTAGGGTTCCGAATACGAGCATGCCCATAGATGCACAGCTCAGAGCGAGCTGAATGGTCTCCAATTCACGCATTTCCCCTAATAGGATGATGTCGGGATCCCCGCGCATGGCTCCTCGGAGTGCATTGGCAAATGAATGACTGTGTTCGCCGACTTCTCGATGTACGATTACTGAGTTCTTTTTCGGATGAACAAATTCGATAGGATCCTCAATCGTGATGATATATTTCTGATAGTTATCGTTTATATAATCGAGCATTGCGGCCATCGTAGTTGATTTACCACTACCTGTAGGACCGGTCACCAGAACGAGGCCTTCCTGGTAAGCGCATACATCTTTTAAAACTCTGGGGAGGTTGAGTTGATCAAAGGATAAGATCTCCGCCGGGATTTGACGGAATACTGCCCCCGGTCCCCATTGATTGTAGAGAAAACTTCCGCGAAAACGGGCGAGGCCCGGTATTTCGTGGGCAAGGTCCAGGTCTCGAGTCTCCTGGAAATGATTCCAGCGAGTTTCGTTACAGATTTCTGAAAGCATCTCTTCCAATTCGTCTTGGTCGAGCTCAGGCTCGTCTTCCATAGCCATGATCGAACCAGATGCGCGAACCTTTGGTTGCATACCGACTGCGAGGTGAAGATCTGAACCGCCCATATCGAGCATTTTTTCGAGGTAAGTATCGATGATAGCCATGATTAAACTTCTGCTTCCTCTCTATTGCCACTGCGTATCTGTTCCTTCATCGGAAGGCTGATCAGATTCGCGAGTGCGGTTTCGTCGGAGATGCGATTCGCTTGCCAGAGTTTGAAAATGGATTTGTCCATGAGGATCATTCCTTGCCGACTTCCGGTTTCTATGATGTTCGAAAGCCCATCCGCTTTGTTGGTTCGGATGAGGTTTCCGACAGCCGCATTGTTGAGTAGCAACTCGTAGGCAAGTTCCACACCACCATCTGTAGCTGGAAGTAGTCGTTGGCAGATGATACCTTTTAGGCTTTCCGCGACCATCGACCGGATCTGGGTCTGTTGCGCAGCGGGAAATACATCAAGAAGGCGGTTCAAGGTATTCGCAGCGTCGCTCGTATGCATGGTGCCAATAACCAGGTGACCGGTTTCAGAGGCGCTAATAGCCATTTCAACCGTTTCGAGGTCGCGCATTTCTCCGATGACTATGATATCTGGGTCCTGACGGAGGGCTCCTTTAAGCGCGCTATGAAAGGTTTTGGTGTGACTGCCGACTTCGCGTTGGGTTATTTGGCATTCGTGCGAATGCTGCACGATTTCGATGGGCGACTCGACGGTGATGAGATGGTCTTGACGAGTTCGGTTGAGCTCGTCGATGAGCGCTGCAAGTGTCGCTGTCTTTCCGGAGCCCAACGGTCCTGTTACCATGATGAGGCCATTGTGGTAGGTGAGTAGCTTACGTATGTTTTCAGCATCACTGAATCCCAATTCCTCAAGGCTGCGAATTTCGTCTGGAATTAAACGATAGGTCCCGGAGGTTCCATCTTTGTGTTGCATGAGGTTGACGCGGTAGCGAAGTCGCAAATCAAACGAAAGGGCATAATCAAGATCGTGTTCTTTATTGATTTGATTTTCCTGAAACTCAGACAGG
>CALGUT010000229.1 GCA_937920335.1 uncultured Opitutales bacterium | reverse complement strand
GGGATCGACCACCGAGGCACCGTATGACCAACCCCGCGTTGAGCGATGTACCCAGTTGATCACATTGTATCGAATGTCCAGCAGGTCCGCTTCGTCCGGTAACACTTTCACCTGGAAGGCATCTTTGTAGCCCGCTGCTTCGAAGGCCTGGTTCCACCATTCTGCCCCTTCGATCAGGGCCGACTTAATGGGTTCGGGTGCACCTCGATCCAGGTAATAAACAATCGGTTCCACAGCCTCACTGATTTTGGCCTCAGGATCTTTCTTCTCTAACCGATGCCGAATGATCAACCGCTTCACCAGCGGCTGACTAATCGGCGTGGCATAATCCTGATAGGACATCGGAATGTATCCGCTCCGCGGGTCGAATACACGGGGCTCGTAGTCATCGTCGGGCAGTTGAATAAACGAATGATGCTGACGCACCGTGATGAACTCGGCAGTCGGTGTAACCGAGCGTATCCAGGAAGCCTGGGATCCGGGAACACCTTTGTAAGTTACCAATCCTTCAAACTCGGAGTTTTTCGGAAAGTTCTTGGTGCGTTCGAGATAAATGGCGGACCGAGAATCATCCACCGAGTAATCGCCTTGCTTGGGTTTGCTATTTTTTAAGCGGCCCACAATGCCGTGAGCGTCCCGAAGCAGAAACTTGGTAAGATTAACTAGCACCTTTCCGTCTTCCTCGGCTTCGACCTTGAAGCCCCAAAGCACCGATTGGGCAAACGCCTCCTCGACCGACTTCGCCTCCTCCGGATTATCCGACACTGCCCGATAGTCGTAATTAGGCTGCACCATCAGCACCTTCTTCCCTACCCGTTGAAACTTCACGATGCGTTCCCGCCCCAGCTGGTTGCGGTCGAGCCCAATGTCGTTCGATCCAACTCCGGATGCCAAAGCATTCACGCAAAGGAACTCTTTATCCCACTGATCGATCTCCAACCAGATCTCTCCTTCGGTGGCGTCCCAGTAATAATCAATAAAGCCGGATCGCTTTTCCATGGAGGCTGTTTTTTCGACAATGGACGGGAGGGGCTTTTTCTTGTCGTCGTCCTGGGCGTAGCTTGGAGCAGCCAGAAATAAACAGGCCAAGATCAAGAAGGGTGATGAGTGATGGAATTTATTCATAACAAAAATAGGGGGACAAATAAGTTAACCACGAAGGACACGAAGAACACGAAGATTTAATACAAATAGAATAATTTATCCTCAGCCTTCATACTTCACCCTTCATCCTTCAGTTACTCTCCTCCGGCGCCGCTTTCAGCGAAGCAAGCACCTCTTCAGCTAGTTCTTTCGAGCCGTTTAGCGTTACTAAACCCTTGGCGGTATTACGTTGTATTCGAGGGAGCCAATCGATCAGGGCTTTGTTGTCCTGCAATCGTCGAGCCGCCTCTACCACAGAGTCTTCATCGTATGTTAGCGCTTGAATCGTTGACATACTCGATGGAAATACTTCCGCGAAATGGTCTTTCATCCAAGAAGATTGAGCATAGGTTATTACTCCAGCGCTGAGTTCCCTGTATTGGAATTTATCAGCCTCGAAATCATTAAAGTCTCGGATCTGCCGATCACGTCGGTAATAATTGTAGACGGATTCTTTCAGTTCGTCGTTCAAAAGTCTCAAGAAACCGTTTGAAACCATTTCCTCATAGGTAGCGGAGGAAAGAGGCGCTCTCGCCCCACCCGGTGCATAAAACACGGCGAAAAGAAATTCGGCCGTACGGTCACGGACTATCTCTGGATCTTCCGCAGCGGCCGCAACAAAGTCTACAAACCCCAGTTTAAGCTTTGCTTGCTCAATATTGCCTTCAAATCTGCCAATATCTGATTCAACACTTTCAATGAGCCGCTCGATATACTTTTGGGCCAACTTGGCCTCGGCCCGCTCAATATTCCAGTTGTTCACCTGCAGCGCGATCAGGATGCCGACAACCACCAGAATGATTCCACCTACTGCGTACCGAAAATACTTAGACGTTTGGCCTTTGTTAACAAGACCTTGGCGAATGGATCGGAAGAATCTAATCATAACAAAAACAGGAGGACAAAATGATGAATTTCATAGCTTCGCGCGAGATATATATCGAGCGGAGTTAATTGCTGAATGCCCAAAGATTGGAGGCGCTGCGAAAGAAGATCGTATTGGCTACGATAGCCGGAGAGGCTGCGATGGATTCGCTGAGTTCACTCTTCGAAATAACTTCGAATTCATCGCCGGTTCTGATCACCGAAACTTCGCCCCGATCGCTTGCTACGTAGAGGTTCCCATTCGCTACAACCGGTGAGGCGAAATAACCACCCGGAGCATCGATGTGTTTGTCGTATATCGTTTCACCGGTTTCAGCGTTACGACAATTGAGAATCCCTCCACTACGAATATTGTAGACTCGATTTTCGTAAACTACAGGAGAAGGAATTTCGGGAATCCGTTTCGACTCCCTCCAAAGCACATGCGTATCCGAGACATCCCCCTTACCTCCCGGACGAACCGCTACCATGACAGGACGATTCAGTGATCCCTTAAGAAAGTTATGAGACTTCTCTCTCATTTCTGCCCATTCGGCTTTTGTATAACCATCTTCAGCAAGGTCTTTATAGAAAAAGGAAGCCATCCCTCGAAGCCTAAAATTGCCCGCACCATCTGACGTTTTTCGATCAGTAACCAGGATATCATTCGGGATTTCTTCAATCGCCAAAATGCCATCTTTATTCGTATCCCACTCTCCGATGATCTCGTCCCAATCAGGGGGAGAAGTAGTATTGGTATCATCTCCCTGAGCACCCGAGCTTGAGATATAGAGGATACCATTCACAAAAACCGGGCTTGAACATATTTGGGTCGCCAATCCTGTTACCCACCATCGTTGTTCACCATCAAAGAGTGAGTAAGCAATAAAGCTTCCCGATCCGGCCATGCCAATCATTGAATTTCCGTCTTCTTCAAAAATGACAGGAGTTGAAAAAGACCATGCGTTTAAAGGACGTGGCGCTTTCCATACCTCGGAGCCATCCTTTTTGTTGACCGCGAGCAGGTGGGTATCCTTGCCGAGCTGCCTGTCTATGATGAGCAAATCACCTGCTAAAACAGGAGATGAACCAGAACCCTGATTCCTGGGAGTCTTAACTATAGGCAATGGTTTCCGCCACTGCTCTGCCCCCTCGTAGTCATAAGCCACCAATCCAAAAGACGGATGGTATACATAAACCCAGTTTCCATCCGTGACAGGGGTGCTTGGAGCCGCGTTATTGGTGTTATGATGCTTTTCGACTTCCTCAACCGTAATTCGGTTTTCCCAGGCGATACTTCCATCTTCAATATTGATCGCATAGGTAATCTGATCTTTTCCGTCGGAACCGCTCAAGATGAGCCGCTCACCAAACTGAATCGGTGAGGAATGCCCCTTGGACACGGCTGTTTTCCACTTGAGATTGGAATCCACATTCAGGGAAATCGGTGGGTGGCCACTTACGGCGACTCCGGATCCATCAGGGCCGCGGAACTGCGACCATTCGGAGGCTTGGGAACAGAACGGAAGAAGGAATACACAAAAGAGGAATAGAAAGGAGAGGCGCTTTGGAGACATAGACGTGAGTGGTTGGAGAGATTGGAGAACCCTGTGTTACTTGAATTAAATTGCAGTCGTGAACCGAAATCAACCTTCGAGTCACTAATAACAATGAATCTCTTACTACATGCGTCGTTTCTGCCGCTACGGTGTCACTAAATATATTGGATTCGGTTCCGAATCGAAAGTTTATTGCATCGCTATCGAAACACGAGTGTGTCGAAAACTGATCACGATACCGATAGCCACTGCGCTGATACCAATGGGGACTTTCTCATTCTGGAACTAACGAGGCGTATCCTTGACGACTTCACCATCGATGACGACCGCTGTGCAGTGAGTGACGTATTCAAACGGATCTCCATCGAATAGAGCCAGGTCACCGTCCTTACCGATTTCGATAGAACCCACGCGATCATCGACCTCAAGCAACCGGGCCGCATCAATCGTTATGGATTCCAACGCAGCTTCAAAGGGCAAGCCGTAGGCCGCAGCCATCGCTGCTTCGAATAGAACGACCCGTGTTTTGGGAACGTAAGCTTCAAAACTGCTTTGGAGCGCAAAGGGAATACCTTCGCGGTCTAGAATCGCCGCCATTTCCAGAGTCATGTTCTCGGCATCGCCCCCGGCGCGCATCATAGTCGGATGAACGATTACGGAAATGCCTGCTTCCTTAATATCTTCGAGGATCAAGTGTGCCTCGCTAGCGCCATCGAGGATCAAACGAAAGCCAAACTCTTTCTGAAGTCGCAATGCAGCACCGATATCCTGATGACGGTGAGCTGTCAGCAGAAGCGGAACTTGTCCATTCAACACCTCACCGAGCGCTTCCAAACGAAGGTTGCGATCGGGTTCTTTTCCTTCTTCGGCAGTTTCCAGTTTCTTTAAATACTCACCGGCCTTGATTAAACTAGCTCTTAACAAAGCAATCGTCTTGGCTCGGGTGCCCGGGGATTTCTTATCGTCCGAACTCAGCCCACCTTGGCCCAGAGCCCCAACCACCATCGCGAATGGATTTAGTATATCATCAGTGATACTCATCTGATTGGTTTTAAGGATCATCGTCTGGCCCGAGATCAATGCGTTCGGACCGTGCCCGGTATGAATAGTGGTGACACCAAAGTTCTGTACCCATTGAACCAGTTCATCTCGCGAGTTATAGGCATCGATGGCCCGCAGCTCCGGTTGTATCGGTGAAGACTTTTCCACCTGCTCCTGATCATGCGCTTGATTCAGCATGCCTGACAACCCGACTGTCGCATGGGCATCAATAAATCCTGGAGTGACAACCGCTGCCGATAGAGTCTCCCATCCCGCAGGAATAGAAACGCTACTGGCTGGACCGACAGAAACGATCTTCCCCGCTTCAATAAGAACCACGCCATCAGTAATAGCATCGCCCGCCATCGTGTATACCGTCTCACCTTTGACAGCGAGATTACCGGACAAGGCCGAGGTCCAAAGAATGACCCCTGCCACAAGAATTTTAAAATATGTGAGTCTATACATGGCCTAGTTCTCCAAGTGTTGGTAGCAGCACAGTTCCAGATTCCTGGGCGTTCCCGCACCGTAACCTCCATTGGCCCAAAGACGGTCCTTCGGGTCATCCAGATCGAATACCTGAGTCCCTTCGATCCAGGTTTCTTCGATCCGCGTGTAAACGCTGAGCGGATCGCCTGACAGAACAATAAAGTCCGCATCTTTTCCCGGAGTGAGTGATCCTGTTCGATCCTGAAGATCGAGCATAATAGCACCGGCCATTGTCATACCGTAAAGAGCCCCTGCTT
>CALGUT010000228.1 GCA_937920335.1 uncultured Opitutales bacterium | reverse complement strand
TTAATCTTAAAGATGAGGAAATGGTTCCGTTGGTCGTAAGTGCTCGACCTGATGAGAATAAAGGTGAGGCGCTTGTTCTATTAACGGCTATCAAAATCGACGAAGACAATCTTCGTCATAGGCTAATCGAAGAGGGATATCCGAATCTTTGGATTCCGCGGATTGTTAAGCAAGTGGAAGGAATTCCTATACTGGCCAGTGGAAAATTAGATCTAAAAGCTTGTCAGGCAATGGCGGTGGACAGCTAAGTCCGGTTGACGTTTTCGCTTATTGCGAGCAGGCTAGACAGTAGTTCGTTTTAGCTCTCTCGTAGATTGAGCTTTCCCAAAATCTTGGTAGATCCCGGTTGGGGTTTTGCTGATTGTTGGAAAAAATAAGCAGTTTTTCTTTCGTCAATACGATCACTTCTTCTCTCCAATCCCCGCAAACATCGGCGACGAAAACTCTTTCTGCCCCATCGGTGAGTTCTTTGATGATCTCTCCTGTTAATGGATCAAAAATACAGGCTGTTTTCTTTGCATTCTTTGTTCGGCCGCAAGCATGTTGTTGGGCACCTCCATCCCAGTGAACGATTGAGACATTTTCTACGCCGTCTTTCCAGAATGAGGTCTGATATCCAGGAGTTGTTTCTCCGTCGACGACGACGTTTCCAAACTGATCAAAGACAAACGGGTAGCGGCTATTTTCCGAATTAGCTGCGCACCAGATATATCGATCGTTTGAATCGGGTCCGAACGAACCTGCTACTGCATATTTCGGTTTCAGATGTTTGTGATGGCTTGCCCAGATGAGCGTATCGTTATTCAGTAAAAACACTCGGTTTTCTCCGCCATTCTCGAGAACGACTGTCTCCAGTCCCTTCATGTCGAGTCTGATATTTGCCGGGAACAGAGCGTCGATATGATTGCTTTCGTCGTTTGCGGTCATCGGAATGCCTTCTAAGGCGATCCCTTCGGCGTTGATAGTTGATCCGCCAATCACTTCGTCGCGCCCGTCATTATTTAAATCCGCTAATCGGAGGCCTCCGTGCGCGCAGCCGAAGTAGTCGTGCCGTTCCCATATGGGGGAGTAGTTCTTCATTAATAGGTCCTCTACCGTGTAGGCCTGGAGGTAGCGGCCGAGCCGATAACCAGATTTGTTGGTGGATTGTAGTATGATGTCTCGGTCTCCCCAGCCTCTAAGATTACAAATAGCTGCGATTTCCCAAGTTTCGCATTCTGTTGGGCAAGGTGGTGCGGATACCCATTCTTCGCGACCCGTCACGCCGTCGAGGACGTGAATGGCTCCTTGATTGTCGAGGTATACGATTTCGAGGCGTCGGTCGCCATCGATATCGGCTATTTGCACTCCGGGAGAGTGGTCTCCAGGCAGTCCATTTTCTTCTGCTTTTTCTGATAGCCTGATATCTACTTCTTGAGTCCACACCTTTCCTCCAAAGTGCCCATAGAGACTTATTGAGCCGGGGCTGGTAATTAAGAAATCCATCAAACCAACTTGGGTGATTGGGGCGCATAGGATCCCACCTGCTGTAGATGAGCCGTAGGAATCTTCTAGAGCTATTTCAAATGGATTGGAACTGTAGTCTGGCCAATTGCGGTGAGAACGTGAGGTTAGCATAAGGTGTTTCAGACGGTAACACCGAAAATTCAACTTATGGAATCAAAATCGAATAGCTTAGTTAGGTAGTATTGTGAGAGTACTGACGGGTTCTCCAGGTAGTAGAGGTAAGTATTCGTCGGTAGCCCATTTGCTTTGTAGGTTGCTGTAGTTTTTCGATAAAAAGTGGCCACTTTGGCCGCACCCCATTTGAAATAAACTTTCTTCAAGTTTTCCGGGGGTCATTATAATACGTATGCCAGCTGCCAGACTATGGCTTAGCACCTTTGGGCAGTAGTGATCGCCTTCGAGTTCTATCTGTGGCATGCTTAGTAACCCATTTAATGCGGGGAGTGCATAAGTCATCGGATGACGGTAGTCAGACACATTTCGCCGTCCCCAACGAATGGATTCCCATCCTTTGTCTTCAATGTGAGTTAATAAACTCTCAACTACATGGGCGAATTGCTCCTGCCAGGAGCTATAGATCGGATTCAATAGGTATTCCGGTTGACGGGCGACAATTTGATATACGGCCTCCTCAGTCATGAATCTGAAAGGGTCAAATTCCTCAGGATCAAATTCGATTGCCGGTAGAGTTATGTGTCTCAGAACTTCGACGCTTATTCTCGATCGGAAATCTCGGATGAGTGTATAGCCGGTGGAATCCACATCTGCTCGCCCGTTCCATGATGTCACTTCTTCTTTTAGTCGAATGAAATCCGGTGATGTTTGATCCATTTTTTCCAGTGTGCCGAGGAGAAGGTTCTGCCATCGAATAAGAAACGACACTGCGTTATCATGCTGGATTTCGATCATGTTTTGAGGGCTATGCTTTTCTTTCGCGAGGAGCTTTTCTCTGACTTGAAACGCGCGCGGGAATTCCGAGTAATCTCCGCTCCCCATGCGCATGTAAGAGTCGCTCCCGTAAACCCGGTTGTTGGCGGTCCATAACCGGTCGTTTTCCGGATTCAGTACCTGCGGCCAAGTTTCGAGTTTGAGCTTTTCGTTCCAAATATGTGTGGGATCGCTCGCATAAATAGCTTCAAATGGATCAGCTCCATGGCGATCGGGAAGGAACCCAGCTATAGTCCACGCAATGTTTCCTCCCGTGTCGGCCATTATAAAATTTTGAACGGGAAGGTTGGCTTCATGACTGTGGTCCAAGAAGTCCTGTGTCGTTACGTATTGCTCAGTCAGCATCGATTTAACATTTATAGCATCTGGATGATAAGCTGCCCAGCGACGTACTCGCTTTTCGCCGGTAGGGGTCTCTCCGATAACAGGTCCCCATTGAGTATATTCAATTTCCATCGCCACTGGGTCTTCACCTTTAACCTCAATGAGTTCTCTTTTTTGTTGGATTTGGGCGGTGCCTGTTTTTGTTTTGAATTCAGGGAATCCAGAATCACCGGGCTCGAGTATTATGAGATCGTCGGTATCGAGTGAACTGTTGGTGAGCGCCCATGCAATATGTTCGTTGGTTCCGATTGCTATACTGGGAGTGCCGGGTATCCCGAATCCGTGAATGTTAAGCCACTCTTCTTGGTCGTCGGGAATATAGGAGTAGGAAAGTTTATACCAGGTGTTAGGAACCCCCAGGTTTAGGTGAGGATCTCCAGCGAGGATGGGTGTGCCAGTTGTAGAAGCATCAGGTCCGACAACCCAGTTGTTGCTGCCTGGCATCCGTTCAACGTGATTGGGGATATCTAGGAAAGCTGTATCTTTATTGGTAGCCTTTAGGTATGAAAAAACCTCGGGGCCTGGGATATCGGTCTGCAAAAACTGACTTCCATCTATGGCAGCTTCCCAAGCGTGTGATTTTCCATCGATAAAATTAACGACTTCCTTTGGAAGGGTCTGGCGCGCCACCCAACGGGCGTAATCCAGGTCTGGATTGTTTTGCAGATCCATGTAGAAAGCGAATATCACGAGAATACTGTCTTCGGGGGACCAAGGCAGGGGTTTCGAGTTTAGCAACCAGTATTCAGGTGGCCTGGAACGTAAACTGTTTAGACCCTCGTTCACTCCCCTTGTATAGTGTTCCAGTATCATTTTTTCGTAGTCTTCCAAGTTATTGAATATGAGCTTGGATCGTTCGCGGAACGTGTGGATTCGGGCCTCACGGTCAAGATCTATGGCATTAGACCCCACGAGAGCCGCAAGTTCTCCCGCGACGACTCTACGCGTCAAGTCCATATGAAAAAACCGGTCTTGCCCATGGCAAAACCCAACTCCATAAGAAATGGATTCTCGAGTCTGGGCCGTTATAAGGGGGACTCCCCATTTGTCGCGATCTATGGTAATCTTGTCTGTAATGGAACTACTGGTACGCGATCCTCCAGTGGATGGTAGGCTGCTTCTGATCAGTAGAAAGCACCCGAGTATCGAAATCAAAATCAGTCCGACGATAGTCGCTGATGTGCCTACTAGAATTCGTAGTAATGATCTCATGATCGTGCTGCTATACGATAGCTAGGAGGAGATGGTGTGGGTAGGATCATTTCTCGATACGAAGTGTTTGCACAAGCATTACGGTGCCAGATACACCAGTAATGACTGTCGCTAGCCACGGCGTTAAAGTATGGGTAAAAGTGAGTAAGAGGACGAGTAAGAGCTGTACGACTGCGATGAGGGTAATCGATTTTGCAATAGAGCGAGCGTGTTTGAATCTCAACCATTCTCCAACGAGCAGCTTCAGTCCGTTGTTTGTGAGTACTGCATCTGCGAAGGGAAGGGCGTAGGGGTCGCCATTTTCAATCATCATACTGGCAGATGCGCTTTTGAATGCAGGAATATCACTCCGCCCGTATCCTAGGTAGAGGACCTGCTTATTGTTGTTTTTTATGGTTTCGATGATTTCTTTTTTCTCTGATGCGGATTCGACCTTCTTTATCGGTTTCCCATTGAAGTCTTCAACCTTTGTGCGTGAGTCCTTGGTCACGATTGTCACATTGAGATTGTGCTTTGCGGCTTCTTCGAGAAACTCAAGTCCGCTTTGTTTCAATTGCTCATCCCATACGAAAATGGCTGCAGGGATGTCATTGAGTGTGACGAATAGACGTTGTCTCGGCGGAAGTTCTCCGACCTGAGTATTGAGCTGTTTGAAGCCGTTGTGAGTGAAATAGGGCATAGACTTGAGTGATCCTACTCGTATGAAAATGCGGTGCTCCTCTTCGTCGAAAATTTCGGCTTCAATGGTACCTGCTTCAGAATGGATAAGCTGTTTTACAGTCACTTGCTTCCCATCCGTATCCGCAGAAAAATAATGGGAGCCCAAGGAGAGATTGGCTTGATCTTCCATTGCGCGAATCGCTCTAATCAAGAACGGAGATTTCCCTCTAAAGTGTTTGGAAATGATGATCTTCTTTTTGGTTATTCCCGGTTCAGTCAAGATTCCGGTTTTTTCAAGTACGATTTCGAGTTGGTCGCTGAATAGCTCGACGAGCCTCAGGTTTCGAAACCGTATGCCTTTGAATGCGGTGACTATGAAACGTCTTCTCCATAGTAGTGGGAGGATTAATACGATTCCCCAAGGATTCATGCCTATGAGTAGTGACACCGCAGGAACTATTCCCTCTCGCCAGTCACCCTGTATATAAGAATATGTGAATTGGGCACAGAGTATGAGCGCTATGAAGTTTATCCAAATGATTCTTAGAAGTTTTTGCCGCCGGTTAAATACTAGTGCTTCGAATTGTTTAAGCCATGCGGTTTCAGGCTCTTCGTTCGGATCATGTCGAGACTTCCCATTTTCAGTCGCTTGAATAATTAGTTCGCCTTCGATGAGAATCTCACCCGCGCTGACCGTATCTCCTTTCCTGCATCTTCGTGGTACAGGAGATGATTGTGGTGATGCCTGGTTTAGTAGTCCGTATCCTTTGTGAATAATACCTGCAACCCAGATCCGATCACCGGTCACTATCTTGAGATAATTCCCGGCTTTGACTAATTCAATTCCCACGCTTTTTGACTGCTTGGATTCCTGCACCACTTCCAGCTCTGGTCCGTCGTTGCTATCGAGTGCGTCTGAAGTGCGCTGTAGCTTGCTGTCATATTCACGATACTTTCTTTTGGTAATTCCATAGCCGGAAAATAGGACCGGAATGATACCAAGAAAATGATTCTGAATGTCTTTCTGTGCCTCAAAGGCAGACCCAAACAAGCAAAATACCAGGAGTGCTAGCATGTAGTAATCAGCGGTGCTTCGCTGCCTGCGGATAAGCTCTTTGGCTAGTATCGGAAGTCCTTGTATGCAGACGATGCCGAGTGCAACGCCGATGAGTGTGTGAACGATGATGTATCCGTTTCCATCCTGAATCGATGGTAGTAGCCTCCTAAGTGCTTCGACCAATAATGCAATGATTCCACTTACTGCACTAGACCATTCCAGCAGCGACAAAGGGTTCTTTGTCAGAGCTGGAGTAGGAAGATGGGTATCCAGTGCGTTTTCAGGAGTTAAAGCCATACAAGGATCAATAATGAATCGTGACCACTTAGTTTTTTAAAAACCGAGTGAAAACTTAATGAAGTGGCCTGGTTGGTTGAGTTGATGAGTATTAAGGGTTCCAGTTCATTTCTCATGTTTTACTTGGTAAACAGCAAACATTAGCCTCATCGGTTTTGACCTTTCTGTTAC
>CALGUT010000227.1 GCA_937920335.1 uncultured Opitutales bacterium | reverse complement strand
TGGCGATCCATATCCTGGATCTCGACTTGAAGATTCCTGAACTGGCCAAGCAACTCATCCGAGGACTTTGTCTCAACTTCAAGTTGACCACTGACTTCCACCTTCTCGGATTCGGCATTAATCGCCCGATTTTCGAGCTCCTGAAGCAAGTTCTCAGAAACGGCTGCCTCACCTTGAAAACGTGTAATATCTTCGTTCAGGGCAGACTGCTTAACTTCATCCGTTTTTAGAGCAACTTCCAGATGAGAAACTTCCGTGCGGAGTCTCGTGATAACGACCTCACTCTCATTAATGAGCCGCCGTTCGTTTTGCAAATTAGCTTCAGCGGATGCAATTCGCGTTTGCACCTCGCTCAATTCTTCAGTTCGAGACCTATTGATTTCGTCCGAGTTTCCAACCAGGTCCATCTGCTGCTGGCGAACCTCCACATCGTCCTGCGAGCGATTCTTAACCTCATCGTGACGACGGACCAAATTTTCAATTTCCTGGTCAATCTGCTCTAGGCGATGCGTCACATCCTCAATTCGTGACAGTGCAAACTTCGACTGACTCTCCGCCTGATCTTTCTTCGAACGAAGATCAAAAATCCCCTGCTGCGAAGATTCGAGTTCGCCATACAACTGCGTGCGAGACTCCCGCTGTTCTTCAAGTACACTTTCTTTTGTGCTAACCGAAAGCTTCAAAGCCTCAACCTTACCGGTGAAGTCTTTGCTTTGCTGGCTCGCTGAGTTCAGACTGTTTTCGATCACCGAAAACTCATGACTACTCAGGGCAAGATCGAGATGCTTCAGACGATGAGAAACGCGTTTGTAACGCAAAGCCTTACTGGCTTGCCGGCGCAAAGAGCCAATCTGTCGAGATACTTCTTCGATAACATCTGTAACTCGCGCCAAGTTCGCATCGACATGCGACAGCTTGTTCAGCGCTTCTTTCCGTTGCGATTTGTAGCGAGTGATTCCGGCAGCTTCCTCGAAAATAATACGTCGCTCTGAAGGATTGGAAGACAAGATCTGGTCAATCTGGCCTTGAACCATAAACGAGTAAGACACCTGCCCTACCCCTGTATCCATAAACAGTTTACCGATATCCTTTAAGCGGCAGGACTTACCGTTGATGTAATAATTACTCCCACCATCACGAACAACACTGCGCTTGATTTCCACTTCATGAAACCCCTCTCCCAACTGCGCTTCGCAATCGGAGAAAATTAAACTCACTTCACACAAGGAGTGTGGTTTCCGCTTGTCCGTGCCTTCGAAAATGACGTCTTGCATCTTGCCACCCCGGAGCGCTTTCGCACTCTGCTCACCAAGTACCCACCGAATGCAGTCGGCAATATTACTCTTGCCGCAGCCATTCGGGCCTACGATAGCGGTTACTCCAGGTTCAAGCGATAATTGGGTATAATCGGCGAAACTCTTGAAGCCGTTAATTCTGACTTCCCTTAGGTACATGGATAAAAAAGAGGGGAAGATTTGTAAGGGGTCGGCGATTCAGCAACCCTTAATTTCAGGAAATATTGGAGGGGCGTAATTACCTTCCTAAAACCTTATTAAAGAAGTAAAACCCCAACCCCTGAAATGCCAAATTAGGCACCCAAATCAGTAGATCGGGTCGAAGACTAGGATTCTTCGACAACCATTCTACCATGATGACCGCAAGGTAATAAACCAGTGCGAGACCGAGGGCTATCATAAAGTTAGCGTAGCTTTCACTCCTTCCGACCTTGATACCTAGAGGAATCGCAAGAAACGTGAACGACAGAACTGAGTAGGCCAAGGCGAAATTCGTTTGCACTTGTGCTTGAACACGAATGACTTGCTCTCGCTTCTCTTCAGGATTCAGGTCCGTATTTGCCAACGTCCTCTGACGCTCATCCAGAAGATCATTAAAGTTAAGCGACGATATTTTACGGTTGTAGGTCGAGCGACCGAGGAATCGATCAAGCGGCAGCTTTATGCGACCTTTTTCGAAATTGCCGGCCATCAGAGGTTTATCCAACCCATCCGGATCATCTCGGTCCCGATTCTCCGCATACCCGTCGTAAATGGTAAGGATTAACGCATCCTGTTCTTTATCGAAACTGAACTCGCCACGCTTGGCCCTGACAAACTGATGCACGTTGCGATTGTCATCCAACTGCCAGATCCAGAAATCCCTGAGGTCAGTCTCTGTCTCTTCACGAATGTAAATCACCCGTCCAGGAAAATCTCTGATAAACGTGTTAGCTATGATTAATCTTAATGGATCATCACTGATCGTCGTAATCATTTTTGCCCGATAGGCAGACCTCGAATTTGGCCCGAAATAATTATTGATCATGATGGATCCGCAAACACCCATAACCGCGATCGCGAGAATTGGCGAAGAAATCCTCCACAAGCTGAGTCCCGCACAACGCATTGCTGTAATCTCATTCTGCGAAGACAATTTTCCAAGAACAAGTAAAACACCCGTGAGCATTCCAAGCGGCAGAGCGTATGAGATTAAATGGGGAATCAAAGTCAGCAACATCTGGAAAAACTGAACCCAATCCAGATAACCAAGAACCAGAAGCACCGCAACCTCCTTAACCGCCCGACCTGTTAGCAAGATCAGCGTGAACAGACCCACTGACATCATACATGCGATAAGCACTTTGCGGAAAATATATAAATTAAGCGTTTTCACTCAGCCGTATTTCGATCATTGCGTTAGGGATCAACCAAACACCAGAGAGCTTCAACTTGACAACGCAAAATAATAGCCATTTCCAATTCACACTTTTTCAAGCTGCATGAAATATCTACCTGAGAAAACGCTTATCCACGGTGAGAGCTTGGAAGAACTTGAAGCATTCGCCAAAGAAACCGGTCAGCCCAAGTTTCGCGCCAAGCAACTTACCGAGTGGCTATACAAGAAACGCGTCAAAAGCTGGGATGAAATGACGAACCTGCCTGCAGCTTGGCGAGCACAATTGGAAGAAAGCTTTAGTCTGTCGGCTGTAAGACCCCTTTTTAACTCCGAGTCGAAAGACGTTACCAATAAGCTGCTCTTGCAACTTGGAGACGATGCATTCATCGAAACTGTGCTCATCAGAGCGCCCATGCGCGGCGTCGGACAGAAAGATTCACGTATCACGGTGTGTATATCAACCCAGGTGGGCTGCGCGTATGGCTGCAAATTTTGCGCGTCAGGGCTCATGGGCTGGAAACGGGATCTACTCCCCGGTGAAATTGTCGCTCAGCTCCTAGAAGTTTGTCACCTGGAAGACGACCGAACACCTCGGGCAAAGCCGGAAATTCCGTCTTTTGATAATATCGTCGTCATGGGAATGGGTGAACCGCTTGCCAATTATGATAACCTCATGAAAGCGATTCGGATACTCAATGCTGACTGGGGCCTCAAATTCGGAGCAAGGAGAATTACCGTATCCACCTCCGGATTGGTCCCACAAATCAAACAGCTCTCCGAAGAAGACGTTCAGTTTCGCCTGGCGATCAGCCTGCACGGTGCCACCAACAAAGTGCGCGCCAAGATAATGCCTATCAACCGCAAGTATCCGCTAGAGGAACTGATTCCAGCAGCAAAAGCGTTCGCATTGAAACACGGTCGCATGCTGACGCTGGAGTATATTCTCATAGAAGATATCAACGATTCATTGGAAGAAGCTCACGCTCTCACCGCCATTGCTAAGCAACTTCATGCTCACGTTAATCTGATTCCTTACAACAAAGTCGAGGGGTTGTCTTGGAAAAGACCCAATGTCAGACGACAAGATACCTTTGCCAGCATACTTAAGAAGGCAGAGATCTCCCACACCATAAGAAGAGAAAAAGGTCACGATATCGACGCAGCATGTGGCCAACTGAGGCTAAAAGAGGAAATTCCGGATAACTTGGATGGCGTCCGCCTCGAATTCTAGAATCCAGAGAAAACAGACTTTACATATCAACATATCATGATACGTTGATATATATTATGAATAGCCAGCCTATCACCTCTCTTTTAAAGACAGGCAGACCGATAAAGTCTCTAGAATTTTTCCCTCCTAAGTCAGAAGATGACACCCGACGGCTTTTCCTGGCTGCCTCGCGTCTCAAGGAGTTTGCACCCGATTTCGTATCGGTCACCTACGGTGCCGGTGGATCAACCCGACAACTCACGCAAGGGATCACGGCAAGACTTCAAAAGGAATTGGGGTGGCTTATGATGCCCCACCTTACCTGTGTTGGCTCGACCAAGGATGAGCTAAAGGATATTATTCAAGCATTTCACAATGAAGGTTTTAGAAACATCATGACGCTTCGCGGTGATCCGCCCAACGGCCAGACAAAGTTTGTGGCAACGAAAGATGGTTTCCGATACGCTAGTGACTTGGTGGGATTCATAAAATCTCACTTCCCTGATATCTGCATGGGTGTAGCCGGTTACCCCGATAAACATCCGGAATCCCCATCACTCGAAGAGGATATTAAGCACCTTAAGTTTAAAGTGGATCAAGGCGGCGATTTCATAACGACACAGCTGTTCTACGACAACCAGCTCTACTTTGAATATGTCGAAAAACTAAGAGTGCTCGGAATCGACAAGCCCGTTCTTCCGGGAATCTTACCTGTGTTGAACGTCGCGCAAGTACAGCGGTTCGGAATCACGCTACCAGAGGCTCTCAACCAGAAACTTCAAGCCGCAGGTGACGAGAAAGCCGCCCAACAACAAGTGGGTGTCGAATGGGCTGTAGATCAAATTGCGGAGTTACTCGATCACGGTGCACCCGGCGTGCATTTATACATCATGAACATGAGTAAGTCTGCACTCGGTATCCTCGAAGGCCTCAGATCAAAAGGACATTTTCTCGACTAAACCGGCAGGCTCAGCCTCCGGCGAGTACCACCTGAAAACCAGCTTCCTCCAAAATTTTCTGCACAGCGACACGGTTGTCACCCTGAACTTCCAGGGTACCGCCCTTGAGCGTGCCACCAACTCCGCAGGAACTTTTCATCTTCTTGAGCAACTGTTCACGTTCTCTCAACTCAATGTTTTGCATTCCGTAAATAACCGTTACCGTCTTACCGCCGCGGCCTGATTTCTCACGTTTCAAATCCAACCGACCGCGGGACTTTTTCTTTTTCAGTGGGGGCGCCATTTGCGGACTCGGTTCGACCTGAGGGGCATCAGGGAGTGCACCTAAATCCAACGAAGCAAACGGGTTACTGTCTAGAGACCCGCCTCCCTGGGTCGATAATCGCTCTTTTCGCTTACCCATGATATATTGCCAGGCACCAGTGTCCTAGCCTTCGATAAAAGCGAGTGCCTTCTGGTAACTTCTGTTATCCAGGTAGTGTTTCAAATGGCCTTTGATTTCGTCATTTCGCTCTTTTTTCAAGGTATCAATCGCCAAAGTAGCGTTAAGTATTCCTTCTGAGTCGGCATCAGCAGACGCAGTTAAAAGAGCTCTAATATGTGCCGCAATTTCTTCTTGGATCATTATCTCTAATTATCTGGCGTATGTATTAAAAAATCGAATCTTATATCACAACAAACTGCTCCGGTGAGCTTGCAGGGTCAAACTCGTTTACATACCTTTCAACCCTTTTATCTCTTAAACTACCTAAATGAAGAATCCCACGTTTGCCACGCAGTGGAATGCGGAGCTAATCGACCAATACTATGAGGCTTGGCTAAGTGACCCGGCTTCCGTAGATTCTCACTGGCAAGCCTTCTTCGAAGGCTTTGAACTCGGCGAGTCGAGAGGCGATGCTCCTCAAACCTCATCTGAAGGTAGTATGAACTGGCTGGACAAAGCCAAAAAGCAGACTCGCGTGGACAGCCTGATCTACGCCTACCGCTCTCTGGGACATACCTTGGCAAAGATTGATCCTCTAGGTCAGCTCAACCTTGAACAACCACGACTGGAGCTTTCCAACTTTGAATTAACGGAAGACGACCTCGAGGACACGTTTCAAACCGGCCACTTACTTCATCAACAGTCGATGAAGCTTAAGGAAATCATAGAGCTCCTAAAAACCATTTACTGCGGTTCAGTCGGCGTCGAATATGTCCATATTCAAGAGACCGAAGTTCGCCGCTGGATTCAAAACCGCATCGAGCCCACTCAAAATAAGCCGAATTTCACGGACGATAAGAAAGTAAGGATACTCACCAAAGTTCTCGAAGCCGAAACGTTTGAACGGTTTCTACACACGCGCTACCTCGGCCAGAAGCGATTTTCACTCGAAGGGGCAGAAACGCTCATCGCAGCACTCGACGGGATCGTCCAACACTCTCCCACCGTTGGCGTAGAAGAAATACTGATAGGCATGGCCCACCGCGGCCGCCTAAACGTATTGGCAAACGTTCTACGGAAGTCCTACGAATTTATTTTTCAGGAATTTGCCGACAACTACATTCCTAACACAGCATTCGGCGACGGAGACGTAAAATACCATTTGGGTTTTCACTCGATGGTCACAACCAACGCCGGACCCCAGCTCGAAATGCAAATTGCCGCAAACCCAAGCCACTTGGAAGCGGTGAATCCGGTGGTCCAAGGCAAGGCGAGGGCTCGTCAGAGGATCCGTGGCGATATGGAGAGAAAAAGAGTACTTCCCATCCTGATTCATGGGGATGCAGCCTTCGCTGGACAAGGAGTGGTTGCAGAAACCCTCAATTTTTCACAACTTCAGGGATATCGCACAGGCGGCACGATCCATATTATCGTAAATAATCAAATCGGATTCACTACCCTTCCTCATGATGCGCGTTCCAGCAAATACGCGACCGACGTGGCAAAAATGATCGAAGCACCGATATTCCACGTAAATGGGGACGATCCTGCATCGGTTGTGATGGTGGTAGAACTCGCATTAGAATTTCGTCAGATATTTCAGCGAGATGTCGTCATCGACATGTATTGCTACCGCAAACACGGTCACAACGAAACCGATGAACCCGCATTCACCCAACCAACGCTTTATAAGGAGATCCGGACTCACAAGAGTATCTCCCAGATCATGAGTAGTGAATTGATCGCAGCGGGAAGTCTGACAGAGAAGAGTGCTGAGCAGATCGAAAATAAGTTTCAGGAAACGTTGGAAGCCGCCTTCAAGAGCGTGAAGTTAAAACGTGAGCAAACTGACAACGACCCTGACGCAGCAGCGGATATAGAAGCATTTAAGGCTGAACGTAAACGTCTCAAGAAAGTGGGCACCTACTACTCGTTTGCACCCACCCCCACAAACGTCAGTAAAGATTTACTCGATAAAGTCGTTAACGGACTGACCACAGTCCCAGATACGTTTAAGGTTAATCCAAAAATCAAACGACTCATCGATGGACGTCGTAAGGCATGGACGGACGATCTCCCGATTGACTGGGCCTACGCCGAGTCACTCGCTTTCGGTACCCTACTCGTCGAAAACACCCCGGTTCGTTTGAGCGGGCAAGATTCAAGGAGAGGCACCTTTAGCCAGCGTCACTCGGTTTTCTACGATATGGAAAACAGAGATCGATACATCCCGTTAAAAAACGTCGATGACCACCAAGCACAGTTCTGCGTTTACAACTCAACGCTTTCTGAAGCTGCGATTCTTGGATTCGACTACGGCTACTCTCTCGACTACCCACAAATGCTTTGTCTTTGGGAGGCTCAATTCGGAGACTTTGTTAACGGCGCTCAGGTAATCATCGATCAGTTTATCACCGCCAGTGAAACTAAATGGCAACGGGTGTCTGGAATTGTAATGCTCCTTCCTCACGGGTACGAAGGACAGGGACCAGAGCACTCATCCGCCAGGCTGGAACGGTTTCTCCAAGCGGGTGCAGAAAACAATATCCAGGTCTGTAATCTATCTACTCCCGCTCAGTACTTCCACGTATTGCGCCGGCAAATGCGTCGCGACTTCACGAAGCCTTTGGTCATCATGGCTCCGAAGAGCATGCTAAGAAATAAAGACGCCGTTTCCAAGTTCTCTGATTTACAGGAATCCGTCTTCGAGGAAGTGCTGGACGACGAGCATGCCCCTGAAAAACCAAAGCGCATCATTCTCTGTTCAGGTAAGGTTTACTGGGACCTCTACAACCACCGGAAAGACAATGACATCAAAGACTCTGTGATTCTTAGGATGGAACAACTTTATCCGTTTCACAAAGAGAGAGTCGTAGAACTGGCAGAAAAATACAAAAGCGCCGACACGTTTGTATGGTGCCAGGAAGAGCCACAGAATATGGGGGCCTGGTCAGTCATGTCTCCTCGTCTGGAATCGATATTCGGAAAGAAACTCGAGTATTCAGGACGCAGCTACAGCGCAAGCACGGCAGTAGGATCACTCACGCTCCATAAGTTTGAGCAAAGTGAACTAATCGAAAACGCCTTCACCCTTTAAGCGAATAACATTTATTATGGCAATTGAAGTTAAAGTACCCCCTGTGGGCGAATCCATCAGCAGCGGAATATTAGCTGTGTGGCATGTTAAAGACGGCGATCAAGTAAAACGCGATCAAGTGCTCTTTGAATTGGAGACGGATAAGATTACCTCCGAGGGGTTAGCCGAAGCAGCGGGAAAGATTTCACTCAGCGTCGCCGAAGGTGACGATGTCGACATCGGGCAAGTCGTTGCAACCATCGATGAATCGGCTGCAGACGA
The DNA here is from genome assembly GCA_937920335.1 of uncultured Opitutales bacterium. Taxonomy (GTDB): domain Bacteria; phylum Verrucomicrobiota; class Verrucomicrobiia; order Opitutales; family UBA2995; genus UBA2995. Next base: position 2,946 of record CALGUT010000227.1, on the reverse strand, counting down.
CACCCCGCCCCCTACGAAAGAAGAAGCAGCACCGGCCAACGCCGAGACACCTGAAGTGGTAGTCGAAGAAGCTGAAGCCACAATTCAGTCACCCGCAGTACGCAGAATCGCGGCAGAGACAGGAACAGATCCGGCAACCATCGAAGGCACCGGAAAAGATGGAAGAGTCACCAAAGGCGATATGCTCAAGACGGGCGAATCACCAGCCACAACGCCACCACCTCTCCCACCAACCAAAACCGGCCCCACCGAAAGCAGAACCAGTCGCAAAAAGATGAGCGGCATCCGCCGCAAAATAGCCGACCACCTTGTTCGTGCTCAGCAGGAAGCAGCCATTCTAACCACTTTCAACGAGGTGGATATGACTGCAGTGATGAACCTGCGGAAACAGCACCAGGAAAAATTCGTCGCCAAATACGGAAGAAAACTGGGATTCATGTCCTTCTTTGTTAAGGCCGTTGTGCAAGCGCTTAAAGATGTCCCGGGGATTAATGCTCAGTTGGATGGACAGGAAATCGTGACCAACCACTTCTACGACGTTGGAATCGCGGTTGGAACTGAAAAAGGATTGGTCGTTCCAGTCGTAAGAGACTGCGATAAAAAGTCATTTGCAGACATTGAGGGAGATATCATCGGTTACGCTGGAAAAGCACGCAATGGGACTCTTTCAATCGATGACCTCCAAGGTGGAGTGTTCACCATTACCAACGGCGGCATTTACGGATCGATGCTATCGACACCGATACTGAATCCTCCACAAAGCGGGATTCTCGGTATGCACTCGATTCAAGATCGTCCCATGGCGGTCGACGGTGAGGTTGTCATACGTCCTATGATGTATCTGGCTTTATCGTACGATCACAGAATCGTAGACGGAAAAGAAGCGGTTACCTTTCTCGTAAAAGTTAAAGACGCGATCGAGGACCCCACTCACCTACTTTTTGAGATTTAACTATGAGCGACCACAATTTTGATGTAGTTGTTATTGGTTCAGGCCCCGGCGGCTACGTAGCCGCAATAAGAGCTTCGCAACTCGGATTAAAGACCGCCTTGGTAGAAAAGGGAAATCTCGGTGGCACCTGCCTCAATGTCGGATGTATACCTAGCAAAGCACTTCTCCACTCTACTGAAATGCTCCACTTCGCTGAGAAGAAAGCGAAGAATCATGGCATCAAGCTTGAGGGAGTTTCATTCGACCTATCCACGATGATGGGTCGCAAAACAACGGTCGTTGAAACCTTGAAACAAGGCGTTCAAATGCTCGTAACGAAGAAAGGCGGCACCATATTCCAAGGTTTAGGCGTAATCCAGAATCCGGATACGGTGATTGTGAAACAAGACGACGGAGACCTCACACTCTCCACGAAAAATATTATTATCGCAACGGGTTCGACTCCTATCGAACTCCCTTTCCTGCCCTATGATGGAGAGAAAGTCGTATCCAGTGATCAAGCGATTGCATTCGATTCGGTTCCTGAAGAACTAGCGGTTATTGGTGCGAGTGCAATTGGATTGGAACTCGGTTCAGTATGGGCACGGCTCGGATCTAAAGTAACCGTCATCGAGTATCTCCCCAAAATCGCACCCACCTTTGATGATGATATCTGCAAATTATCAGAGCGTGTATTCAAACGCCAAGGACTCACCTTTCATACCGCAACGCGAGTAACCGGAGCAGAAACAGCCGGAGAAAAAGTCGTTTTGACTGCCGAGAAAAACGGCAAAGAAATAACAATCGAGGCCGACAAGGTATTGGTAGCGGTAGGAAGAAAGGCCAACTCCGAAGGGACCGGCCTAGACTCTGTTGGTATAGAACTCGACGATAGAGGCCGAATCCCTATTGACGCCCATTTCAAAACAAGCGTGCCAGGGATTTACGCGATCGGAGATGTAGTCGCGGGGCCCATGTTAGCCCACAAGGCCGAAGAAGAAGGGGTTGCCGTTGCAGAAGTGATAGCAGGCAAAGCCGGACACGTGAACTACGATGTTATACCAGGTGTCATCTACACGGATCCGGAGATTGCATCCGTTGGTATCAGCGAACAACAAGCTGTGGAGCAAGGTATCGCAGTAAAAACAGGAAGTTTTAATTTATCTGCCAACGGAAGAGCGATCGCCTCCGATATCACCGAGGGAATGGTAAAAGTGATTGCTGACGCTAAAACCGACCGACTTTTAGGAGTGCAAATACTGGCTCATGGCGCATCCGAGCTTATCGCCGCAGCCGTGACCCATATGGAATACGGCGGAAGTGCGGAGGATCTGGCTCGAACCATTCACGCACACCCAACTGTTTCAGAATCTATGAAAGAAGCGGCATTAGGAGTGGATGGTAGAGGCATTCACAGCATCTAGTTCCCAATTCTGGTACTTCTATTGACTTTCGAGAGAATGATTTGAACGATTCCTTCAAAAGACCGTCTTAATTATTACACTCTATCGAAGTCCAGACTTTTGCCGAAGGTTAGGTTCATCCGCGCGTAGAAGTTATCAACTCACCCTAAGCTTCCTACTCTAACATGTTACGCGCCTTTCCAACATGCCCACAGCCGTTTCCATCAGTATTGTAGTCCCCGTATACAACGAGTACGAAAACCTACCCGTCCTCACCAATCGATTAACTGCGGCCATGGACAAGATCCAATTCCCAGCTTGGGAAGTGCTGCTCATAAACGATGGTTCAACGGATGGAAGCGAGGCGAAAATACAAGAAATCGAGCAAGAAGACTCTCGATTCAGAGGGATACACTTTGCAAAAAACTGTGGGCAATCATCGGCCATAGACGCCGGATTTAAGCACGCCCGCTATGACCTTGTAGGAACCCTCGACGCTGACCTACAGAACGATCCCTTCGATTATGAGATTTTGCTGCCACAGATGGTGGACAATGTAGGAGTTGTCTGTGGAATCCGAGTCAATCGAAACGATACCAAGAGTAAACGGAT
>CALGUT010000226.1 GCA_937920335.1 uncultured Opitutales bacterium | reverse complement strand
AAACGACGTAACCGTCGGCATCCTATGTCGAATGGCTCAGCAGCAGGCTGCCGCAGGGGTCGACTTTGTAGCGCCGTCCGATATGATGGATGGGCGGGTGGGTGCGATGCGAGAGGCCCTGGATGAAACGGGTTTCACTGAAACTGGGATCCTGGCTTACTCGGCGAAATTTGCGTCAGCCTACTATGGACCGTTCCGTGAGGCAGTCGGAAGTGCGCAGGCAGCAGGAACAACCGCTTTGGATAAGAAAACCTATCAATTAAATCCTGCAAATAGAAATGAAGCTTCCTTGGAAGGGCAGTTGGATACTGCTGAAGGAGCTGATATCCTCATGGTAAAACCAGCGGGTCCTTATCTTGATATTATTAGAGACCTACGAAATACGTCAGATCTGCCGATAGCTGCGTATCAGGTCTCAGGTGAATATGCTCAAATCCAAGCGGCTGCTCAATTGGGCTGGCTGGATCTGGAAAAAACGCGAGATGAGTCGTTACTCGCAATCAAACGAGCCGGTGCCGATATGATTTTGACCTATTTTGCCAAAGCCGTCGCTCAAGCACACAGCTGATTACTCGCTCAGTCTACTTAGATTCCTTTTCTCCCTCTTCTTCGTCAGGAAGATCGGGGGGGCCAGACACTTCTTCGAGGTCCTCTTCATCTTCCTCGTCTTCTTCATCCCATTTCATGGTATCATCTTCGGGGATGACTTCATCGGGAACATCCAGATCTGGAATATCTTCTACGATTTCCTTCTCTTCATCATCAGATTTATCATCGCCATCATCATCGTCGTCGTCATCCAAGGAATAACCTGCGGGCGTGTAGTCGAGGATTGAGGTGATTTCTGTGAAATAATGAAGATTCTTACCTTCGAAGAATTGGTTACTCAACTCGTCGCGTAGGTCTTCTTCAATTTCTGATATCGAAACCTTCTTCTCGAAGTCGATCAGATCATTCAGTAATTTCACGCGGAGTGTTGTGATGTGGTCGAGAAAATCGGCAAAAGGCCCGGTTTCGTCGTCATCCATTGCATCAGGTAGGATGAATTGTATTTCCTCGGACTCTAAAACCGAATCTGAAGATTTTACTAAACGGATCTTCTGGTCGCCCAGATCCTTATCAATAGCGTAGGGAATGAACGCTTCTTCAACGATATCTACGTCGAGACCGTATTCACGGAGTGGGTCGAGAAGGTCCACTAAAAAGGACCATTGTTTCGGGTCGATTATGCCGAGACTGTCGAGGTCCCAAGGGATGTTTTCACTCACCTCGATCACCCACCAATTCATATCTTCACGTAGGGATGTTATGAGCCACTGCAGCTTGCTAGATTTTTTTGCCATACGGTTTCGAGGAGCGGGATGAGATTAACGCGAGTGTGTGTGGATTTTTCCTTTGAAAACTATTGCACCTTTCACTTTGCTCCTCCCCCAGTAAAGACAAGTTTTTTTTGAAACTTTCTTTCATCTTTTACTTTTCCGCATGCACCTTAGCGTAGTTCTTCATGGGTAAATTTTACGAATCGGTAGTACGGCCGATTATGTTCCGACAGGATGCCGAAAACGCGCACGAGCAAGGTGTGTCAATGATGAGGGGGCTTAGTCGCTTACCATGGTTCTGTCGTTTGTTGGAGTCCAGGCATCTCCGACCGCCGAATTCTAAGCCTATCGAGTTGTTCGGATTACAATTTCCAAACCGGGTAGGCCTGGCCGCTGGTATGGATAAGAATGCCGCTTGTTGGCCCGCCGCCGCCGCCTTTGGCTTTGGTCATGTCGAAGTGGGTACGGTGACATTTCACCGGCAGCCCGGAAATCCTCGGCCACGCGTGTTTCGCTATCCTGAGGAGGAGGCGGTTATAAATAGATTAGGTTTCAATAATGAAGGAGCGGAGTTTGTTGCCAAGCGTTTGGCGAAACAGCTGAAAGGGCTGAAGCGTCGGATTCCGTTGGGTATCAATATCGGGAAGTCTAAGATCGTAGATATTGAAGATGCGACCGAAGACTATCTGAAGTCTTTCGAATTGTTGGCTGATTATGCAGATTACTTTACTATTAACGTCAGCAGTCCTAATACTCCTGACTTGAGAAAACTTCAAGGAGCGGATCACTTGCCGACATTATTGGGGGAGATAATGAATGCGAATGTGTCTAGAAGTGAAAAGCTGGGTGTTGATCGCTTACCGATTCTGTTGAAAATCGCGCCCGACCTGAGCTTTCCAGAGATTGACTTTATATTGGAGACGATCATGGGGCTTGGTTACGCCGGTATCATTGCTACGAATACGACGCTAGCGCGACCCGGTTCATTTGCGAATGTCGATCAAGCAGGTGGGTTGAGCGGTCGACCAGTGAATCGCATGTCCACAAATATCATCCGGTATATAAGTAAAGCGACAGATCGAAAGCTTCCCATCATCGGAGTCGGTGGTATTATGGATACTGAATCTGCTGGAGAAAAGATCGCGGCCGGTGCGTCCCTGATACAGATCTATACAGGATTCATATATCGCGGGCCGCTGTTTCCTCACCGCCTTGCTTGGGCGCTATCTCACGGGCATCGCGACTGGATCTAAGGCTGGTCGTTTCCTACTAAGTCGGACCAACTGCAATCAGATCTCGATGGATCCGGTATATACCGAGAGGGCAGGGCCTGTAAGCGTGACCTGGGTGATCGCTTCTCCATCAATATTGAAATCTACGTTCAATGTATCTCCTCCGGCTACCTTCAGGCTTACGGGTTTACCTACACTGTGCACGAGGTGTGCCAATATCGCAACGGCTGTTACACCGGTTCCGCAAGCTAACGTCTCGTCCTCAACGCCTCGCTCGTAAGTTCGAACTATGATTTGGTTGTCGGTGATTTGGGCGAAATTGACGTTCGCTCCCCGTGGCTGAAACGCTTCATGAAAGCGCAATTCAGAACCTTCAGGCTTGATATCCACTTGTGCAACATCGTCGACAAACTTGACCACATGCGGAACACCGGTGTCTGTGTAATGTACAATCGCCGGTCCGGACTTAAGTTCGATGGCTTTGTTTATCGTAGTGTCCAGTGCCGGAGTCATCTGAACGGTGAATAGTCCGTTTTCAGCGAGGCCTTCCATATCGCCCGCATCCGTGCGGAATTTGAGTCGGCCGTTGAGGCCTAGTTCGTGGGCCAGTGCAAATGAGATAAAGCAGCGTGCGCCATTGCCGCACATTTCTGCGCGCGAACCGTCAGCATTGTAATAGACCATGATGGCGTCCAGGTCATCGGTGTCGCCTTTTTCTAGTAAAAGGAGACCATCAGCACCTACGCCGAATCGTCGATCGCATAGGTAGGCGATCTGCTCGGTCGTTAGGGTTACTGAACCGTCCAGATTGTCTATGACGACGAAGTCGTTTCCGGCTCCGTGCATCTTGGTAAATTCGATCTTCATTAGGTTTTCGTATAAAAGAGAGTTTTTGCGTGATTTCAAGAAAAGGAACCATATAGTTTGTGGTTACTATTACTGATTAGCTTACAGCTATGTAGATAGGAAAGTTTGATATGAGCGAAATAACAGCAGAACTAGTTTCAGGAGAAGTAGGGAATGTACCGCTTTCGACCTATCCTTGGAAATCGGAGGCAGAAAGGCTTATTTCTTGGGCGAAGGAAAAAAGTCCTACTCATAGAGCTTTCGTTTTTGATCTTCTTATGAGTTTGGCCTACGTTGATTCGATTCCTAGCGTCCAAAAGAATATTGTTAGATATGAAAGATTGCACGACGGTTATAATTCACACTTAGGTTTTATAAATCTGTGTGTGCCCTGCCTCTTAAATCACAATGAATGGCGTTATCAGAAAGCGGCTAAGCCACGGTCGGGTGTGATAGGAAAGCTTACTAGGGAGTGTTTTTAAATTCCTCAAAGAAAAATCTTGTACTCTATGAATGGATA
>CALGUT010000225.1 GCA_937920335.1 uncultured Opitutales bacterium | reverse complement strand
GTCACGCAGAATACCTGGATATCGATCGCCAAGGGATTGAAGCGGCTGGACGACCCGGCCTGTTTTCCCCGCTGGGCGTTTCGTATTCTGGATCGACGCTGTGCCGACTGGATCCGCAAGCAACAAACAGATCGGCGGCACCGAGAGGTGCTTGAGCAGCACCAGTCGGATTCCCAATTAGTAGAAAATGGTAACGACGATGTTACGGTGACGTTGGAAGAAGCGATTGCTCAGCTTGATTCTGATGCTCGAAAGTTACTGCATCTATTTTACGAAACAGGACTTCGGGTCTCGGAAATCGCAGAGATCCTGGACCTCCCAGTCGGCACGGTGAAGTCACGACTCTTTGAGCTTCGGGAAACACTTAAACAACACATAGAGAGGACAATGATATGAATAATCTGGATGATAGAATTCAGGAAGCTCTGAGGAACTCCCAAGGAGATGGATTAGGGATTGAAGAAACGCATGTGATGGACGACTTGATCAGCGTGTTTCGCGGTCGCAATCGTTGGTGGAATACCTTCGGACTCGTCTTGAGTCTGGTTTTTTTCGGGCTGGCAATCGTATGCGTGGTAAAGTTTCTCGGTGCAGAAGCTACCAAGCAGCAACTGTTCTGGGGGTTCAGTTTTTCAGCCTGTGTACTTTCAGTCGGACTTGTGAAAATCTACTTCTGGATGGAAATGCACACCAATCGCATCCTCCGTGAAGTGAAGCGTATCGAATTACTGATACTCCGGGAGAAAGAGTAGGTTGCGATGACGAACCATCGAAGAATAAAGCGGATCAACTAAGGTACGTTTAGTAGGGAAAGGTGAAAGCGTTGACTGGGGGTGGGCGCTTCCTTGAAGACGTCGCGTCGATTTTATAGTCATTGGGTATATTATCCCATCCGTCATACTTTTTGCCATCGATGTAGTAATTCGAAGGCTTGGTTTCTCCTTCAAATTTCATGTCAGGAAACAACACGTTATACCCGCCGATCGGTTTGTCAGAGCCTGCGAATTTGTCTGCAGCGACCAGGTCGAGACGGCCATCTCCATCGACATCAGCCTGGATCCACTGAAGCTTCAGGATGCGATTGTAGGTTCCGTCGATCATCATTTCGGTAATCGCGGTATTAAATTTGTCCATAATCTCTTGAGCTCCAGGTGTCTCCTTGCGTATGGCGAAATGCAATGACCGTTTGGTCATATGCTGTTTACCCACTTGGAGGAATTTTCCAGCTTCTTCCCTTTGGTACTGCAGCATGAAGCTTATGAGTAAGTCGTCTACCAGTATGTAATCAACCTGGCTTTCAAGGAGTTTATCCAGATTGTCCTGATCACTGGCTCCTTAGATGAATTCAGGGCCACTCGCTTTTGTTACATCTTCGCCATAGGCGTAGTCCTCGACCAGGCCAACTTTACTTCCTTCTTTCAAATCCACTAGAGATTTCGCCGAAACATCGGTTCCTTTGCGCCCTACTAGAACAAGGCGATTTTCAAGATAGGGTTCAGAAAATAGCAGCAGACCATCACGTTCGGGGGTGCGCCAGAGTGCCGCACTGCCATCATAGGTTTTATCTAGGATTCCTTCTGTAACTGCGGTGAACTCTTCCAGAACGAATACCTTCGAGGGCGTGCCTCCGCGGATAAGAGCTTCACTTACAAGGTTTAGAGCAGTCCTTGTCTTTCCCATGTGATTGGTGAAAGGTGGCCACACATCGGAAGCCAACTTCAGGGATTCGGCCCTCAATAAAGTCGAAAAAAGGAAAAGGGAGCAGAGAAGTAGAAAGATCGATCGGTTCATAGTAAGTGCGGGTTAGAAGAGCCGCTGTTTCACGGAAGAGCAAGAAATTCTTCCGAAGGGGTGACCGGTCGGGGCGTCGATCGTATTAAAACTTTCGATGCTTCATTGCGACGAACTGATTCGCTTCAGGAAGATTCGTAACCCTGCCTTTAGCGGTGTCCCATTGGATACGTTGGCCAGGATATCGTCCTGCAATCACACCCAGTAGAACAGCTTCGATCATCTTTCCTGAGTAGTCAAAATGTGCCGCCGGTTTTGTATTGCTGCCAAAAATGGCGTCGATCCATTGACCGTAGTGATTCACAGGTGGACCCAGATCTGGTTTTTCGAGTTTCTCATAAATGGATCGTGGGAAGAACCGGGGTCCATTGACGTGACCGAGTAACATGCGTCCTTCTTCTCCCACGAACATTGCGCCCTGTTGCGGTATATCTTCTCCGTCTGGCAGTTTCATGTCGGGGCCTTGTGGGGGTGACAGGGCACCGTCGGTCCAGGTCCATTCAAAGTATTTGGTCGTAAGTGGGGTCGGCTTAAACCCGAGCCTGACTTCGCACTGCGTAGGAAGGCTGAAGTGGTTGGGCTCACGGCAGGTAGCTTCGGCCCAGAGGGGTGCTTCCAGGCCTAGCGCATCAAAAGGCGTATCAAAAATGTGCACTCCCATATCGCCGAGTGTTCCGCTGCCGTATTCCATGATACGACGCCATTCGCCAAGATGGTATTTTCCTTCCAGGTAGGGGCGCGCAGTTGCGGTTCCCAGCCAGAGGTTCCAGTCGAGGCCCTGCGGTACGGGGTCTTCTCCGGTATAGGGTGGGCCGTCGTGTCCCCAGTCTTTGTGAGACCATACGTAGACCTTGGCTATCTTGCCAATCACGCCATCTCGAATAAACCGTGTGGCCATTCGGTAAGCTTCTCTGGCTTTGTTCTGGATCCCCATTTGGGTAATCACATTGTGTTTTCGCGCTACGTCCATGAGGTGACGGGCCTCCGCAATATTGTTCGTCAGTGGCTTTTGGGTATAGACGTGTTTGCCAAGCTCCATGGCTGCAAGCGTGGCTGGATAATGGGTATGATCGGGCGTGGAGATTGAAACCGCATCAATCTTATCACCCAGCTGACTCAGCATCTCACGATAGTCCTGGAATTTCTTGGCAGATGGAAATGTAATCTGCTCCCGCTCTCGTCTGCTGTTCCTTCGACTCTCCCCATTCAGGTGCAGTAAATCCACGTCACAAAGTCCGATCACTTCCGTCCGCGAATCCGCAGCAATTTGTGTCGTATCCGTCCAGCCCTTACCGCCAATACCAATATGCGCGGTGCACAGCTTGCTGTTCGGTGAATTCGATAACAACCCGGAAGGTAGGATCGAAAATCCAGCAAGGGCAGAGCTGGCTTTTATAAATGTTCGCCGGGATAGGTGGGTTTTCATGGGAAGTGGGGAAGATTACACCTCCGATTTAAACAGGCAGAAAGAATGGTGACAAGTTCAGTCTATCGGTTGCCGCTGTGTCCGTTTCAGATTCTTTTCAGTGAGTTTGATGAGGTAATTAGGGGATTCGAATACTACGCAACTTTAGCGGTTTGATCCGCTTCCATGTCCTATTTCAATGCACCCCTACGGTTTGGCTCAATTGATTGGCATACTAGACGCGAGTAGTAAGGTTTCTTGCGTATTTAGATCATGCTCGTAGGACCAGTCTAACTGTTTCTCTCCCCGTATCGCTTTAGCCAGCCCCCGAAATTCTCCAACGTAACGTCCTTCCTTGCCGAGAGATAGCCGCTGCACTCCTTTCGCATAGCCGCCGCTTGACTCGTCAAGATACAGTAGGAGATTCCCTGACTCGAGTTGTTGGATTTCAAGGCTTCCCTTGTCTCCTGATATTTGAAATCGCCGACGCGGACCTCCAAACGGATCCCGATGGTTTATGCGAACGGTGGCAATAGCCTGTTGGAAGTCCAAAACCGCCAATTGATTATCAGCGACTCCGTCTCTCTGCGTTTGATGGGCATAGGCAGTAACCGATTTTGGTTTACCAAGCATATGCACCACGGAGTCAATGACATGGCCGCCCAGTTCGAACATGCCTCCGCCGGGGAAACGTCCGATTGCATCTCGCGTCTCGTCGTCGGCCAATTTACCCATCATGCAATCGATCTCCATTATCTCTCCAAGCCAGCCTTCTCGCACGGCCCGATACATAAATTGAAATGCACTATTGTAGCGAAGCATGTATCCCATCTGGACAATGCGTTGAGACGACTCTGCAGTTTTGAGCAAGTGCTTGTAGTCCGGAAGCGAATCTCCCCCCGGCTTGTCCAGGTGGATGTGCTTGCCGGCGGCGATACACCGCAACGCAGTGGGCACTAGTTGGGATACTTCCGTTTCAACCGCTACCACTTGAAGTCCACTCGATTCGAGTAGCTGCTCCTCGGTCATCCATGTGACCCCCGCATAGGCACTGTTTTCAGCAATCTTGCGCCGGTGCTCCGGGTCATGCTCAACTACGCCGATCAACTCATAGACATCTGGCTGGGCGAGAATGGTCTGGGTTTTTCCACTTGCATGAGCGTGAAGTGTCCCGATCTGTCCGATTCGAATTTTGGATACAGGTCGAATGGCCTGTCCTCTTAAATTAGCGGAGAGCAATGCTGCGGATGAAGAGGCTATGAAAGAGCGTCGATTCATGGTGGTTATCGTGGTTTTTTCTGGTGGTGAACGTCAAGCTAACCAGCACCGCTTGTGGCGTCTGTGTCTAGCGGATGGCTAGTCGCTTTTGGCTTCAGCTTTTTTAAACCGTATTTTGTTTTTACCTACAGTGTTACCATTTAGATTCTTGATGGCAGCGTTTGCTTCGTCTGATTTTGGCATCTCAATAAATCCAAAACCTTTAGACTCACCGCTATTTTGGGCGATGACCAGATTGCAGGATTGTATTGCACCGAATTCTTGAAATAATGCCTTCAGTTCTTCTCCTGTAGTTTGCCTGTCTAAGTTGTGTATTAATACTTTCATCTATATCGGTTGGGAGTTCTTTTTGGAGATTCGCTTTGGTATCTTCACCTGCCGGGTTTCCTTGGACATTGGTGGTTGATGGGCTAGGAAGGCAATGAGATCTTACCCTGAATTTACTTTCCCAATCAGCTAAGGGCGGTAATGAGCCATAAAACAGTCAGTTATTGAGGGGCTGTTGCCTTTGTCGATCCTTGTGTGATTATCCGCCATTGCAGGTCCTGAGCCTGAAAGAGATACGAAATGCCAGATCAGGATTCTTAAGTGAGTTTGATGAGGCAATGGGAGCGTTCGAATACTAAGTGATTCTCATGGTTTGCCCTTCAGTCCTTCCAGCATTTCCAGCAAAGATGATCGGACTTTCCGCTCGGCGCTAACCTCCAGGAGGCTTGAACGTGCTGGCCAGGTCTCATAGCCGCCGTAGCTATGCTGTTTGATCGTCGGTAGGTAGCCGTCGGAACCATTTGCCAGTTCGATGGTAAAGGTATCCTTGAAAGGGCTTCGCTGCTTTATGGCCAAACCCGTTTCTGCAAATGTTTCACAAGGAGACGCTACAATAGCCAGGTCTCCTATTCGGATCGCCTGCAGAACAATCGCTTTCTCATCTGGATAATCCGCTAAAGCCAACGTCTCCCGGGCATACACTACCGGATTTGAACTCCCACCAAACTTCTGGTTGGGACTCTTTTCATAATCTTCCCACACCTTTCGTGCCCATACGATTTGATCGGCTGTTGGTTTTCGAACGCCTAACGAAAGCTCAGTCTCTTCCATTGCCAACGAGACATCTGCCTGGTATTTAATCGTCGGGTACGCCTGCATCACATCCTCCGCTATACTCTCGGCCACAACTTTCATTTGTTCCCAGGCAGCCATTTGATTCGTTTCCCTTAGATTAGTGGCACGAACATCTCCACTGGTTCCATTTGACATCATGGCGACGAAGGGTGGGCCGTTGCGTTCGAAATCATCTGATTCGAGCAACGCTTCCATGCGCTTTGAGAAGTGGCCAAAATAGTCCGCACTCACATGGCCCTTCTCATAGCCGCCCACATAGTGCGTTCCGTAGTTGGCAACCAAGGCCAGTGGCCGTCCGTCCAAGTGCTGAACCGACAACACGAACACTTCAGGATCTACCGGACCGGCCGGTTTGACCAGTCCGTCACCGCGCGCATTCATTTTAACCTTATCCCCTGACTTCCCAAATGGATTTCCCATGTGGCTCCCTGCTTTCATGAACCAACGACGATTGTGCACGAACTCGGGTTTTTCGAAATGCGTCCAACCTATTTTAGCGGGCGCCAGGTTACCGATAGACTGTAGCACAGCATCTGCAATGCGCCGGACCAGGAAGGTTTCGTAGGCATCGTTCAATGGATTGGTATGCAACCCCGGAGTTACCCGAGGTGCGGCATGGGTGTGAGTGGCTGAGATGAGAATGCGGTTCGTGGGCAATCCACATTGCTCGAATATCAGCTGCTTTGCGCGATCAAGAATGGATCGATCGATCATGGTGTTATCACAAACCACTAGCGCCAATCGTGTTTCTCCATCATCCAAAACCAGGCTCCGTGCATGCAGTTCATCATATATCGCTACCACCGGCCCATTGATAGAAATCGTTCCATCCAATGCAGTTCCCAGATGCGGAGTAATATTGCTGGTGGCTGCCCCGGCCTGAAATTCCGCATGTATTTGCTCAATAGGTAAACAAACCATACATGCGAGGAAAAGTAGCTTAAGAGGTATCTTCATCGGTTCGTTAAAGATGCTACGAGTCTGATTGATTGGGAAGATTTAAAGACGGTGCCTTGGAAGTGTCTTCATCCTGCTTTCCCAGCAAGCTTCTAAGGACTTTGACGACTGATGTCTTTCTGTTCAGAAGCACAGCCTTCACCAGCGTCTTCTTCATTGCGAGGATGCCCCCCATGGTTGCTGAATCTACATCCAGTCGGCAAATCAATACCCGCCCGCCCTGTTTCTTGTGAAGGAACTCTAATTCTCGATAGAATCGAGGGGAACCGTCATTTGTTACAATCAACAACCTTGATACACGCCCAGCTTGGTTATCAACCTTCTGCAATCCGCGAAGCTCGTGCAGCAGTTGCTTCTCTATGGACTCGTAACCAATCGTAACTTCGCCAAGAGATTTTGCGTAGAAGATCTGTTTGCGCAATTCCGGGGTCAATTCCAGCCGCGGAATAGATATGTCCGAATCAGCACAAATCTCAATACTCTCTCTTTCCAATATCTCCCGAACAGCTGACTCAATCTGTTCTTTTACTAGCTGTTTAGGTAATTCCATTTTCTGGACGCTAAACTCATAAATCCGGCTTGTCCGCATTTAATGAAGCGCTTTTTTCGCTGCGTTAGGTGTCGGGTACGGGCTGCGACAATAGGTTCTCAAGAGCCGAGAGCGCCTTGCCAGCGTTTGATGCCGGGACAAAAATGTGATCATGGTAGAATCCAGCGATCACGTTCGCGCTTATCCCATGCGCTGACAGTGCCGTTGAGACGGCCGCGGTTAGCCCGACAGCATCCAGGCTGGAATGGATGTTCAAGGTGGTCCGTTTGAAAATCGATTGATAACCCATCTGATGGGCGTCTGTTTCCGATCTGGGTACGACAAGCGTCACACCTTCTTCCTCAACAATGAACGCGATCGGCGACAGTTCCGAGTGATCGCCCTAGCGAGAACTGGGAAACGATACGAAAACGAACTCACCTGTGGATAGGACGGGAGAACACCCCACTATCAGTTTCTTCAAGTTTTCGCTCCGGCCATGTCGTGGAATTTTTTTTAGTGAACTTCAACGTGATGAATGTCTGGGAGCGGAGCTTCCGGACATTTCAGATGACCGCCTTGGTATGCTTTCTCATTGTATTAGAATTTTTGAAGGAAAATAAGAATACGGGTTAAATATTCATAATCCAAATCCGAGAATATGAACAGGAAACAAGGGTGGTATCGATACGGGATTAAGTTTTCAAAATCACTGCAACGTCACAATCGAATTGGATGAGAGAACAACGGAACGTTTGAAATATGAACATGGACCCTGTTTAGATGCCCTTAAGCCGCCTTTTTCTCTATTTTTTGTATACATCTCTTCGATGTCCTATCTTGACTACAACAACCAGTACAGT
>CALGUT010000224.1 GCA_937920335.1 uncultured Opitutales bacterium | reverse complement strand
GGATATCGAGGTTAGGTTCGTCGTCTGCATCCTGTTCGGCTTCCTCGTCACCTTCGCTTTCAGCACTTGAGTCCTCAGGGTCGGCGGTCTCTTCGAACTTCTTCATGATATCTTCCATGGGAGTGCCTTCTTCGACAATGTTGAGCGTTATCTCGGTACTGACAAAGTTGAGCTTTTCCAATTCTTCCTGTCGGGCCTCCAATTCATCGCGGAAGAGTTTGTCAGAGTCCTTAAGCGTTTTACGTTTTTCCAGATTGAGAGAAAACGTTTTCATTTCCTGTTTCTCTCTGAAGAAATCAATGCTCTCTTTTAAGAATTCGAATTCCTCCAGCTCGTTCTGGCGAGATTCGCTCAAGGTGGTGAGTTGCTTTTTCAATATTTCATCGATCGGATCAAACTGGAGTTCTCTTTCATTTCCCCGTTGATTCCAGTTAACAGGCTTTATCTCGTCCCACAGCATAGCATGGTCGAGGTCGGCTTCCCCAATCTTAAGAAACTCATTGATGGACGGGAGCGCAATGTCGGAGATTACGCCTTTGTTTTGAGTCGATTTTCCATTTGGAAGGTAAAACTTCTGGATCGTCAATTTCGCGGCACCGGTTGGTTGGTCATTGAAGAAAGAAGGAGATGCCAGTTTATCGATTTCGAACACAGCTTGAACGGTCCCTTTCCCATGAGTGGACTTGTCGCCTACGATCAAGGCGCGGTCATAATACTGGAGAGCGCCTGCTACGATTTCTGACGCAGATGCGCTGTATCGTGATACTAAAACTACGAGGGGACCACCGTAAGAAATTTTTTCGTTCCGGTCCCAATCGCGTCTGATGAATCCGCGGTTATTGCGAACTTGTACGACAGGACCTGTCTTGATGAAAAGGCCTGTAAGATCGATGGCCTCGGAGAGTAGTCCACCGCCGTTGTTTCTAAGATCAAGGATCAATCCTTTTATATTCTCTTTCTGTAGTTTCCCGATTAGTTCTTCGACGTCTTTGGTCGTGCTGGTGGGTGTATCACCTTCGTTGATACTGAGGTCGCCATAGAAGGATGGAAGTTGAATCACTCCGATCGGGAGCTCCTTATTCTCCTCTATTGGAAGTTGAAAGATACTTGCGCTGGCCCGGCTGGCAGTGATCTTTACTTCATCGCGAACGATATCTATTACCTCGCGGGAAGACGGATCCGATGCGTCGGCTGGAATGACTGTTAAGTAAACGGTTGTTGATTTCTCGCCGCGAATCATTTTGACGATCTTTCGCAGCTTCATGTCTACAACATCAACAGGCTCTTCGCCTTCTTGGCCGACGAATGCGATCTTATCGCCCGGGCGAATACGTCCATCTAACTCCGCCGGACCACCGGGTATGAGCTCACGTATCGTACAGTAGCCTTCCTCTTGGACGAGGATGGCACCAATTCCTACAAGGGACAAGCTCATGGATATCGAAAAATCCTCTAGGGTGTCAGAAGACAGAAAGGTGGAGTGAGGGTCGAACATCTGGGTAAGGGTCGTGAGGAAGATTTCTTGCACGTCCCCCGATTCCAGATCTAGAAGATTCTTCTTCAAGCGATCGTAACGATCATTGACCGTCTTGATGGCTTCTGACGCTTCTTCATCGTTCAGGATATCAAATAGCAATTCATACTTGAGGCGCTTTTCCCATAACTCGTCTGCGGCAGCCGTTGAATCAAGCCATGGGAATTCTTCGCGATCTACGACATATTCTGCTTCTGCTTCAAAATCGAATTCGCCTTGGAGGCGTTCCAAAACCCAATCAATGCGACTCAAAAATCGGTCCTCATACCGCTGGTAGATATCGTAAGCGGCATCCAGGTCTCCGCGACGGAGGCTTCTTTCCAAGCGGCTGGCGTATTTGGTGATCATCTCATCCCGATCACTCTTGAGGAAGAAAACGTGGTTGTAATCGAGGTCTTCCATAAAGCCCTCTATCAATTCTTCCGCCTGAGCCTGATTGATAAATTTCTGGGCGTAGTGAAAATTTTCCAATAGAAAGACGACCGTTTGAGTCTCCTTCTTCATGGCCTGGGTGTATTCGAAATCCCGGCCTTGTGTAAATGGGGTAGTACCTAGGAGCAGAAGCAATCCGAGGATAATTCGTGCACTGTGTTTAAGCATTATATTAACTTTAAAGATCGGGTCTCGGTTATGTCACTCTTGAATTTATGGTTCACAGGCTGGTTTTTGGACAAAGTATCTTTTTTTCGGGAACTATGAGTGGAGCAAAAACGTTTGATTGCGCAACTCGGATTGGACAATTACTCTTAAGCTTATGTGAATGTCCGGAGTAGACAGTAGAGAGGTGTTTAGGGTTCCTAACTTTACAAACCTTTCACGGTGGAACGTGCTAGCGATTTAGCAAATCCTTCGCTTTATCCAGTGTGTCGCGTTCTTCTTCACTCAGAGATCCAAATCCCTGGTGGTTAATCTTGTCTAGAATTCGATCAACCTCTTTTTGCAGTTCCTTGCGATTGGTGAAGTTGATGCGAAACCGACCCGTTTTTGCGTTGCTTGTCTTCTTACTGGTAAACCATTTCGGAGGTTTTATGTCGGGCGAACCCACACTGAAATCCTTATTTAAAATAAACTTCGTAAATACCCAGCCACCCAACATACCCCCCAAGTGAGCTGAATGAGCGATACCTATGCCATTTCCGAAGGGAGCGAGTTCGCTAAGGAGAAAACCGACAAGCTCGAAAATCAGGACGATCCTTACCAAGTTTCTCGGGGTGATATTAACAGGTAGAACCAGAAACAGAAGGAGCTGAATCGGCTGGTTCGGCATTTGCATCGCGAACGCTACAAGCAGGCCCATGACCCCTCCTGATGCACCGACTAATGGGATGTTCTCGCCTTTCCAATGATTGACGGCGAACCACAACAAACCTCCAAGAAAGACTGAAATTCCGAATAGGGTAAAAAACCGTTCTTTGCCAAGAAGTGGTAAAATAATTCGCCCTATGAAGAACAGTCCGAGGCAATTCAGAATCAAATGGAATGGAATCCCTCCGCTGGTTGAGTGCAAGAAACCATAGGTTAGAAAGGTCCATACATAGCCGCGATTTACTCCATAGTCAGAGAGCGAGAACAGCATCTGGAAGTAAGGTGATTGAAACCAGTTGATGACCAAGATTTGAACTATAAAAACACCAACCATACTTCCCAAGAGCCAATATAGCGGCTTCAGGGCGGACGGCTGGTATTGCGGCTCGCGCATGTAAGGGCGGTCAGATAACATAAGTTTCTTTCAAGAGTGTTGATCGGAGCAAAAGAGTTCCCACGGATTCCTCAAATAGTGAACCTTTTGCGGTCGGACATGAAAGTGCAAACCTTTCGGTAAAATTTTGAATCCTAATTGCCTAACATCGCTCTTGACAGGGTTAAAAGATTGGTAAGGGTTTCTCTCATTATGGCAGAGAAAGACGATAAATGGCCTGAAAATATTGGCGGAAAATTTTATGTGGACGAGCAGTGCATTGACTGTGATCTTTGCCGTGAAACCGCGCCGGATTATTTCACTCGCGATGAAGACGGAGGTTATTCCTTTGTGCACAAGCAACCAACCGAGCAGGAAGGTATTGATCAGTGCATGGAGGCTCTGGAAGGGTGCCCCGTGGAAGCGATTGGCGATGATGGAGACGAATAGGCCTGTCTTCGAATGATATTTCTAAAGCCCGTTCGGAAGAATGGGCTTTTTTTATGGAGATCTAAGAGAAGCGCTTCCAAAATGAAGGTAGGAACAGTGCCAGGATCGCGTAAAGTTCCAGGCGTCCCATGATCATCAAAAAGGAAAGCAGGTATTTGGATGAATCGTGGAGGAACCCGAAATTGTGGCTGGGGCCAAACTCCGCCATTCCGGGACCGATATTAAAGAAGCAAGCCAGTATCGCGGAGTAGCTTCCTTCGTAGGAGAGTTCTGGTTCTAATATAGCGAGTAATGGAACGCTGAAGAATATTACCCAGGCCGAAAGTAACAGGTAGGTCACCACTTCTTCACGCGAGTTTTTGTTTAAGACCCGACCATTCATCGTGATGGGCCGGACTACTCGTTTACTAAACGAGTTCGCTATCATTCGCCTGGCCGCTTTGAGGCCCACTTGTATCCGGGTCACCTTCAGTCCTCCTGCGGTGGAACCTGAGCAACCTCCAACGGCCATGAGGGCCATCAACATTACCTGTGCCAGCAAATGCCATTCGGCGAAGTCGGCTGTGGCGAAACCAGTGGTCGTCATAACGGAGACGACTTGAAAGAGGCTGGTTCTAATGGCGTCATTCCAATTTGAATACCCGTCGAGAAAGACGATCACCAAGGTTGTTAAAGTAGTGGCAAGCAGGATGATTCCAAAAAACGAAAGTACTTCAGAGTTACTACGCACATTTCTCCAGGACCGTTTTGCCAGAAACAGAATCCAAAGGAAGCTGGTTCCACCCGCTATCATGAATACGATGGCAATCCATTCCAATAGAGGACTATGGAAGCCTGCAAAACTTGCCTCGAGCGTACTGAATCCTCCTGTCGATAGGGTTGTAAATGCATGGTTGATCGCATCAAACGTGCCCATACCCCCGAGCTTGAAGGCGATCATGCACAGTAAGCTTAGGATCAGATACAGAACTCCGATTCGGATAACACCGGATTGAATACGAGGAGAATCCAAGTCGGCTGCAGAGGCGGAGGCTTCATTCGAATAGAGGATTTTTCCACCTGCCCCAAGAAAACTCAGTATGGCGATGAAGAAAACAACAACGCCCATACCGCCTATCCATTGACTCAATGAGCGCCAGAACAGCAAGCTTTTGGGGAAATGCTCAAATTCGCTAAAGATGCTGGCACCGGTCGTGGACAAGCCAGACGCAGCTTCAAAAAGGGCGTCCGGGTAGCTACAGTTTTCGAGTATAAACATGTAGGGTAGGGCTCCAACCAGACTGGCTGAGATCCAGCCGAGTCCAATGACGGCGAGTGCTTCTTTTTTAAAAAACGTGGATTCCTTTTTGCGGCCTAAAAATAGTAGCAGCGATCCTGTCACAAGCGCAACAATCAGGCTATATGCGAAGCCCCATAACGTTGTGTTATCTGTCGAATCACGAAAGATGAGGTCTGTTCCCATACAGACCAAAAAGGCCAGACCCAGAGAAAATTGGATGGCACTTAATAGCCTGAAAATAATCGAGAAGTTCACTTAGCTCTTTAAGTAAATAGCTTAAGGACTCTGTCTTTCTGTTCATCTGTAGCTATGACAACGATACGGTCTTTCGCAATGATCACATCATTCGCTCCGGGTACGATCGCATCATACTTATGTAGAAGGGCGACGATGACAGTCTCACCGGGTAAGCGAATGTCTTTTATCTGTTTACCCACGCAAGGGCTTTCAGTGCTCACCGTTATCTCGAGTATCTTTCCGGTGCCACCTGGCGCTGGCGCTAGCTCTTGCCAAGACGTCTCGTTGATCGTCCTCAGAACCTCATTTGCGGTGGCTTCCCTTGGGGAAACGGCCATGTCTACACCCAGTACTAGTCTGAAATTATTGATAATCTCGGAGTAATCTGAACGACTGATGTGAAGGAGTATATGACGGGTCCCGAGTTTTGTGGTCTGGAGGCAGGTCATCACATTGTCTTCGTCTACTTTCGTAGCAGCCACGAAGTAGTCTGCATTGCCAATTCGCTCTTCCTCCAGGACCCGTAGCGAGGTAGCGTCTCCGTGAACGACCGTTACATGAGGAAATCGCTCGGCGAGCTGGTGACAGATGTGCTCGTCTTTCTCCAGCAACCGGATTTTGAACCGAGGATTCGCCAGAAGGCGTATGAGCACGATATTTGTTTCACTGCCGCCATAAAGGACGATATGAACGTTCTTCGGCTTCAAGTGTGGGGAGAATTTGCCTTGGATCTTTGTGAGTGAGAGTGGGTTCCCGAAAAGGGTTAGCACGTCGCCCAACTCGACCACCGTATCGCGGTTTGGAACAAAGGTTTCGTCCTTGCGCTGTACGAGGCCTACTCGAACACCGGTCTCATTGCCCAAATTGAGTTGTAGTAATGTGCGGCCAATCGCCTTAGCTCCACTGGTTATTTCCAGCTGTTGTACCTCGATCTTGCCCCGTGCGAAGTTCTCAACGGCGACACGGCCGGGATTTCGAATCGCTTTCGCTAGTTCGACAGCGGTCAATGCTTCTGGATTCAAAAGCACATCGATTCCGAAGTTGAGCTGATAGTTGAAAAACGAGTTATCACTGTAGGTGTGATCATGAATACGCGCGATCGTATTCCTGGCACCCATTTTTTTGGCAATAGAACTGGCGACCAGGTTGACCTGATCTTCGCTGGTCATTGCTAGAAAATGATCGCATTCGCCAACCTTTGCGCGTGCGAGGATTTCTGCAGAACTGCCGTTCCCGCAAATTACGCGAACGTTCTGCTCCTCCTCTATTCCCGCCGCGCGTGCAGGGTCTGCTTCCACCATGGTTACATCGTGCGCTCTCATGCTCAGCTGCTCAGACATATGAGCGCCGACTTCACCTGCGCCTATGATAACAATTTTCATGATCTATATGAAGCCTATCAGAGTAGGAGTGAATTCTGAGTAGGGTCTTGTTGGGGTGTTTTCTAGACGTTGATCCTTTGAGGTTAAAGCCTGTAATTCGATTAATCCAGCTGAGGTCTGGATTCTCCCTTGCTCGGATAGTTTCGAGTTCTCAGATTACACGAATGGCTGAAAAAATTGCTCCGAAAGTGATCATACTAAGTCTCTTCGAACCGACTGGCGGTACGCCCGGCGAACAGTCTTTGTTTCGTGAAAGAATGGACTTTACCGAGCGCTTTGACATCCCGGGAGCGATGGGACCATTGTTTATGAGTGAAGATGGCGTGGGCGCGTTGTTATTGGGAATCGGAGCGACGAAACCGGCAATCAGCCTGATGGCACTGGGATATGATGAGCGGTTCGATTTGCGCAGCTGCTACTTTATGATCGCAGGTATCGCTGGAGCTGACCCTCATGTTGCATCGCTGGGGAGTGTGGCCTGGGCTCGATTCACAGTGGATGGTAACTTGGCATTTGATATAGATGCTCGAGAGATACCTGCAAACTGGCCTACGGGACTTTTCCCACTCGGGTCTAACGCTCCGTATGAAATGCCCCCTCGAGAAGCGGGAGGTGTGTTCCTGAAGGACGAGGTGTTTGAATTAAACCCGACGTTGCGCGAATGGGCCTACGATCTCACCAGGGAGATCCTATTGGAAGATACTGACGGTATGAGGAGCAATCGTAGCCTCTATACCGATACTCCACTGGGCAGAGAGGGTCCCAGAGTAATAAAGGGCGATGTCTTGGCTAGTGAGCGATTTTGGCACGGAACTCATTACACGGAGTGGGCGCAACGGTGGGTAGCTATGTGGACTGAAGGGCAGGGGAAATTTGCGATGAGTAGCATGGAAGAGATGGGCGCTTTGCGAGCGTTCGAAGTATTGGCCGCACAATCCAAAATCGCGTTCGAAAGAATTATGATTCTACGGTCGGCGAGCAACTTTTGTCTACAACCGCCCAGCAAGACGGCAGTGGAAAATATGACCTCCGAGGAGTCGGAAGAGGACCGTTACCCTGCTTATCTGCCGAGTCTGGAGAATCTCTATCGAGTGGGCTCTGCAGTTGCCAAGGAGATTGTGATTAAGTGGAGCGATTATAAAGACCATCTTCCGTCCGTATAAAAGTGTTTGGCACACAAAAAAGGCGGTCCCGACAAGGACCGCCTTTTTTGTGTTTTAAACTGTCTTCTTTTAGAAGCGTTTACGAACCGTCGCTTCTGCGCGGAAGGGCATTCTTGAAGCTAAGGATCCGTTTCCGTAGCCTGAGTTGTTTACATCCCAGTTTTCTTCATCGGTGATGTTGAAGAAAGCCAGTTTGAACATCCAGTCTTCGTGTTCGTAGAAGACGCTCACATCAATTTCATACTGGAATGGAAGTCTGGCGGTGTTCGCAGTTAGGCTGTATCCACCGTCTGGATCTGTTACGTCGAACACGAATATGTCGAATCCTTCGTAACCTGAGTTCATCTCACCCCATCCGAGAAGTCCCGCAGTAAACCCAAATCCATTTTCGAACTTGTATTGCAAGAGTGCATTCACGAGGTGTTCAGGTATACCGGGTGCCTCAATCTTTTGCAGATTTCCGTTTGCATCAGTCGGTCCACCAGGGAACGTAGGAGAAACATAGAATCCACCGGTTTCAGCCAATGCTCTGTCGATAGTGTATCCGCTTGCGAAGAAGCCCATTGTCCTTTTCGCATCTATGTAACTATATCCCATAGTCATAAACATTTGGCGATTTGGCTGGTAGTTGAACTCAACTTCGAATCCGGTGAGGTCAACCTCATCAACGGACCCGTCTTGGTTTCTCGTGGTAAACGAGCGATCAAAAGCCGCAGCTCCTAGAAAGAAGGTGTCGTCCAAGAATGAGAACTTGGCTCCAATCTCGAGCAGCTCACTTTCTTGTGGGTCAGGGATTGCTCCGATGTCTGCGCGGCCTCCTGTATCAGCTGTGTAAGATTCACTGAAGTTGTAAGTCGCGTAGAGCGTCGAATTCTCGTTGAGCTTGATTACAGGGCTCAAGTTGTAATTTATCAACTCTGTGCTATCGGAAATCTTGTAGCCATCGGCTATTACACCTTCTTCGTTGAAGGTCCCGCTTTGACCTAGAATAGGGTGTACTTCAGTCGCATCAAAGAAGTCAGTTGTGAATCCCGCCAACAAGCTGAATGATTCGTTGAATTGCAAGTCCGCTTGAACGAACGGTCCGACGGTGAACATCTCCGTATCACCACCGGTTGGGCTGTTAGGATTACCACCGACGTACCAGTGCCTCAAGATTCCACGACCTTCTTTGCCCGGAACCCAGATATTGCCGGCGAAGCCTTGATCTGGAACGCGACGGGTTTCGATATCTCTACTCATATCCCAGAAGTTTGCAGGTTCGTTGAAGAAGTGGTTCACGGACCAGATATCATCGTAGCGGAATCGCGCTCCCATGTTGATGTTGTAAGCTCCAGACTCACCCATCTCTCCGCCAAAGCGAACTTCGGTGCGGTTTTCGATAGATATGTTGTCTTTCAAATATTCTGAATAATGATAAGAGCTAAATGTATCCCTGTCTTTGTAGCTGAAAAATGTTTTGTTGACGATGGTTACGTCTCCTTCGAGTTCCCATGTCTGGTCAATTCCACCAGAGATAGATGTTGCTTCTGAGTCATCACCGGGAGCAGCGAGTTTCCAGCGACGATTAACAGGAACGGAATTGGATGCCACAGGAACGATCGTTGCAAATCCTGCTCCACCGAATTGGCTGGCAAAATCAACACCCGGTACTCCACCGCCAAAAATGCTATCGCCGTTGCCGAGTTTCGCTACATAAGCAGCGTAGTCGGCGTCGGTTTGGCCGTTGGGAATATAGCGTCCGTTATCAACCAAGTCTTGAGTGACGCGATTGATACCCCAGTTCTCAGTGTAGTCGGCAATGAAAAATTCAATGTTCGCCTCTATGGTATAGGTATCGCTCGGCATGTGAGTCAGTGCGAAATACAATGCGTGAGTATTCTGCTTCCAAAGCTCCCAATAGCCTCCCCAGTCCTTGCCTTCATAAGACATACGCCATGCCGTTTTGCCGTTGTCGAACGGAGCTCCGTAGTCAAGGTTCCAAGTATATTGGTCGTAGTCACCAATGCTGAACTGGGCTTCGCCATGTGGTCCATCGAAGTATGGTTTTTTGGTAATCAAGTCAGCGTAACCGCCCAGGTAGTTGGTCGTTCCGTAAACTACACCCGCCGGTCCTTTAACAATGTTTACGGACTCAACCGCATTGAAGTTGATGGGCATTCCATTTCCGTTAACTGAACCTCCACGACGCATGCCGTTGATGAACAAGTCGGCTTCCTGTCCGCGTAAGTTAGGCGTACTCGGAGCTCCGAAATTAGTTTTCGTATAGGAACTTGAAGTGAGCTTGGAAAAGTCGCGAACATCTTTAATAGCGATCGCGTCTAATTGCTCACGGGAGATGATGGTTACGTTTCTAGGCGTATCCAAGATGCTCCGATTGGTTCCGTAAACCGAGTTGAAGGGGCGAGATGTCGGCATGATGTTCTCCTCGATAGGAATTTCATCAATGCTCAGCTCAGCTAGGTCATAGGTGTCCAGATTCTCATCGTTTTCTTGTGCGAAGATAGCCGAGAATGGCACCAGTAGTCCAAGAATTACGCTGAGGTATTGCTTCCAGTAGGTTCTATTTTTCATATTTTAATGTTAGTTTTCAGTAGTTCAGACTTCCCGCTTTACGCATGATCCATGCCATTTTCTGTGGCTCGGCATGAAAATCGCGGCTTTCGGGAAAATATAAAGGTAGTTGAAAGACTAAAATTCTGAACTAGAAAAGCGTATTGCTTGAGCTGCCTAATCTTTAGTGTTTTTACCCTGATTTTGTGGGCGTATTGGATCAGGTATCTTTTCCGGATTGGATAATGGCTTGCAGTTTTTCCGCTACTTCAAGGAGTGAGAGGTGGGTCGTTTCGATCATCGTGGCCCCGTCGGCACAGGTCAGAGGGGCTGTTTTTCTAGTCTTATCCAGTTGGTCTCTTTTCTGGATGCTGTCTACTTGTCCCTCTAATTGTCGTCTCCGAGCCCTTTCTGCCTCATCTGCGGTCAAAAAGAACCTGAAATCTGCGTTAGGAAATATGACTGAGCCGATGTCTCGCCCCTCCATAATGAGTCCCTTAAAACCTGCGTTTTTTGCCAAGTTACTGTAAGAACGTTGGTGTTCTAGTAGATATTGTCTTACGACCGGAATCGCGGCGACGAGCGACACGGCGTTGTTTACGGCTTCAGATCGAATTTCCTCCCCGAACGGCTGCTTGTTTAGAGTAATTCTTGCTTCTTTCCCTTCTACTAAATGCCCGATGGGGAGGGTCTTGAGAACCTCGATAATTGAACGTTCGTTTTTGAAGTCAACGTCACCCTCAAGGATTGCCCATGTGATTGACCGATAATGAGAACCGGTATTCACATACATTAGGTCTAGCCGTTCGCTTAAAATCTTTGAAGTGGAGGATTTGCCGGAGGCCGCTCCACCATCAATGGCGACTACAATGAATTTTTTGTCTGTCATGTGATTCTAAGTTGATCCAAGACCGTGAAAAAGTCGGGAAACGTTTTGGCGCAACACCCCGGGTCGGCTATTTTTAGCCACGGAGAGCCGTCCGCGTATAAATTAAAGCATCCCAATATTCCGAAGCTCATGGCTACACGGTGGTCGTGATAGGTCATGACTTCAGACGGCACAATTAAGCCTGGGTGAATTTCTATAAAATCATCACCTTCCTCGATCCACTGACCGAGTTTAATCAGCTCATTAGCCATAGCGGCAATGCGGTCGCTCTCCTGGTGGCGTGTATGGCCGATTCCAGATAGTTTAGTCACGCCTTTCAGTACGGGAGAAACGGCTGCTAAAGTCAGAAATGTGTCTGATATCGGCCAAAAGTTTTTTTCAATTCCGTCGCAGGGTAGGGTCTTTAGGGTTACCGATGCTGTGGTCCCTTCGGAAGACTCTTCGATAGTCATACCGATTTCCTTGAGCACTTTTGTATAGGCATAGTCTCCCTGAAGTGCGTCTGAGTGGAGTCCCTTGACGGTGACGGACCCGCCTACAACGAGGGGAAGTGTCAGAAAGTAAGAGGCTGCTGAAGCATCCGGTTCGATCGCGACGGTTTCCGGAATCGAGTAGGGGATGCCACTTTTGATTCGGAGCAGCACGGATTCGTTTCCAAGTGGTTCGATGACTTGGTGGGGTTGCCCAAAGCGGTACATCAGCTCTTGGGTAAGCTTTACGAAGGGTTTTTTCTCTGCGCCGCCACGAATCTCAATCTCGAGATCTTCCTCAGCGAGCGGCGCCACCATAAGTAGCGCTGAGAGTAGCTGGGTGCTTGCTGAGGTTTCCAGTTGTATGCGACCACCTTTCAGGCCTGAGGGCTTTAGAGTCACAGGAAGAAAATCGTCATTGGATTCGATTTCGGTTCCCTGGCTCTTTAAGGCATCCAGTAAACCTTTCATCGGCCGTTTCCGCATTTGCTCGGTTCCGTCTATCGTGAATTGACCCCCCTTCCGAGTTGCGCAGAAGGCGGTAAGAAAGCGAGCCGCTGTTCCAGCTACGCCTACATAGAGGGAAGCGCTTTCCTCAGTGATGTTTCCGCTAGTGCCGGATACTCGGATAGTCTTTTCGGCAGCGTTAGGGGTGACTTCGAAACCCAGTTTTTTGAGGCATTCGACCATGTAGTGGGAGTCGTCACTGAAAAGGGCTCCGGTTAACTCAACTGGATGGTCAGCCATACAGGCAATAATGAGCATGCGGTTGGTAATGCTTTTGGAGCCTGGGACTTCAACCGATCCCTTAACGGGTCTGGTGAACGGCTTGATCGCCAGTGGGTCAGGATAAGTTTCGTCCATGTTATTCAGTCTAACCGATTGCGGAATTTTTTCCCTTTCTCGAGTAGGGATACTACTTCTGCCATATTCCCATTCGTAATGGCTGATTGAATACGCTGAAGGTCATCCTGGTATTTGGAGAGCGCTCGCTGGATTTCTTCCCTGTTAGATTCGATGATGGCTTTCCACATAGCCGGATCTCCAGCCGCGATTCTCGTTGTGTCCATCAATCCGGAACTCGCCAGTTGGATCCAATCTTCGGGTTTCTGATCGAGAAAATGGCAGAGACTGGATGCGATGAGGTGGGGCAAATGGCTTATGTGGGCGACAATCTCGTCGTGTTCTTCTGGAGTTTTTACGCAGGTGACAGCGCCTAGTGATTTCCAGAATTGAAGGATCCTGATAATGGAGCTTTCTTCGGATGTTTCGAGAGGCGTCACGATACACGGACGATTTAGAAATAGATCGGGGTCGGCATGGGCCATTCCCGTTTTTTCTGAGCCAGCCATTGGATGGGATCCGATGAAGGTTCCATTGGTTTCATCCCCTGAAGCGGCCTGCCTGCAAATAGTGCTTTTCGTACTGCCAACGTCTGTGACTAAAGTGCCGGGTTTCAGCGCGGGTCTTATCTCGTTGTAGAGTGGGATTATAAAGTCAACCGGAGCGCAAATGACTACCAAGTCAGCGGATTCCGCTGCTGCTAGGGGTGTGGGGAAGACGTTATCGCACCAATTAAGCTCAGCAAGCTTTGCTCGGGTGCTTGAATGCCTCGACCAAACGTGGATTTTGCCTGCGACTCGATTTTTTTTGCACGCCATTGCGACGGAGGCTCCCAAGAGGCCAGGTGCAAGTATACAGACCGTGGCAATTGGTGTGTAGGGCTGTGAATGTAAGTCGATATCCAAAACAAGAACGGCGGAATTTTTGAAAAGTGGATAAAGGTGGTTGGTGTACTGATGCGGATCAAATAAAAAAGCCTCTGACTGCCGCTGGGACGGTTTTGCTTTTCTGCCAACGTATTATGGGTCAAAACATAGGCATGCCAAAGATCGATTACAGGTATGGCTTATATAACCAGGGGGCGTTCTGGTTGTCTGGAGCTGTATTTCTAATCGCCGCGGGAATCGGTTTGTTCCTGCTGTATCTATCGGTAGCTGCTCCCAATAGCGCTGGGGGGAGCTCAAAGAGTTGGGAAGTAAAGGAAACGTCCTTGATTGAATGGATGGAAATGGGGGCTGAAGCAGAGCTTCGTTTCGAACGAAACTGGAACTCGAATCCGGACGCTCCTGATGTCTACGACGCTCTGAATGACGCGTTGAAGTATCAGTTCAAGATACGTGCTTTTGATCCTGGGAACGATTTCGGTTCGATAACGCGGCTTAATTACCTACAGAAGCGTCTAGAAGACACAAAGGGAAAATCGCTCCACACGGATGCGAGAGCGAATACGGTTCGTGCGATGGAGCTTATAGAGAAGGGAGATCACCTTTCTGCTATTCCGTTATTGCGGGAAGCTTTGGTCGATCAGGAGTGGATCAATTCGCGTTTTCCCAGTGGTGACTTTGCGGACGGCGGCGAAGTTATTAGATTGCAGCGTTTGTTGGAGAAATTGGAAGCGATGGATAGTGCAGCGGAGGTAACGCGTCTTTCTGAGGCCGCTCGGGCCGCCTATGATGTGGGTGATTGGGAGCTGGCCAGGGAGCGGTTTGACCGAGCGATTGTGATCCAGGAATCGATTAATCACAATATGCCTGATAGCAGCTTGGCTAGGTGGAAATTAGTCCAGGAACTAAAAGAATCCCGGAGGTTATTGGAAGCAGCCGAACTGAATCAAAGAATCGAAGCTATTCTCAATACCCCAGGATTAGGAAGCAACGATGTGGGGCGCGCTTTAACCTTGCAGGTACGTTTAAATGAAACGTTTCCGAATACAGCTTTAAACAACCCTGAACGAGTCGATCAGTTGAGGATACAACTGTCCACTGAGTCGAGTCGATCCAGTGTCGAGTTATTGGCCGAGCAACAGAGAGTTCTGAATGTTTTTCTGGCCGAAGGTAATTGGGACGAGGTGAGGTCTGTCTTATTGGAAATGGAGAGCTCGATCTCTAGGGAGTGTTTTTAAATTCCTCAAAGAAAAATCTTGTACTCTATGAATGG
>CALGUT010000223.1 GCA_937920335.1 uncultured Opitutales bacterium | reverse complement strand
CAGGAACGAGATCGTTGATCGCAACGACGTTGAATTCCGTTCCCAGGAGGCCCTGGTCAACTAGTGCTCTGAATACCAGGCGGCCGATACGGCCAAACCCATTAATTCCAATATTTACTGCCATGGTTAGCTATTATTTTTAGGTTCTATTTCTCGGAATGAGTGGTCAAAAAAACTGAAGGCGATACTTATGAAGGTCCTAAGCACTGCTTTGCAAGTGTTTATCTGGCTTGGAACAGGCAAAATAAGTATCTTTGCAATCTCGTATCAATTGCCCTGCTAATGACTCAGAGAACGGCTCATATTCAAAAGAAATCCCCTATTCAGAATAGAGAGAAAATCAGGAGATCCACAATGCACATGAAACCGGCGGCAACTCCAGCTTCGGCGCTAACTTGATCAGAGCCGACGTAAGGCCATCGGAATCAAATCGTTCGGAATCAGCCAACTGCTTCCAGTCCCGCTCAAGGTCGAGACCCTGCACATTGATCTTACAGGAATAAGTCATCGGATTAACTGCAAAGAGGAGCTGGTGATCACCATGTGCCAGAGCCGCATTATAAACAGCGACAAGACCTCCGCCGGACGCAGCCGGAAAGAACTCGAAAAACCCGTCACCAGGAAAGGAGTCCAAGCGCAGGCATTTACCAAGATCCGATAGGCGAAACTTCATCCAACGACGAAAGTACTGATGACTATTGGAGTAGTCTATCTGCCGCTGATAATCCAGGGCATTGATATCACCTCGTTGGTAAGTGTTTGTAACCCCCCATTTAGAGCGCAGAAAATCCTGGCCTTGAGCAAGCATCGGAGTGCCCAGGCTCATGAACAATATACTGGCCATCAGGTGCGTTCGCCGTCTGTCGAGCGGCGTGGGATAAAAGGCATTATGCCCCGCATTTTGAGTAATATCATCCAGCCAGGTTCGATCGTCGTGAGACTCCGTGTAATTAACCGATTGGAATGGCTTACCCACTCCATCGGGCGAACCCGATAGAAAATACTGCAAACCACGATGGTCACCTTTGCCGGTAACGAAATGCTTCACGAAATCACGGTATCCATCATTCCAGGAAAGATAATGGGTATGCTTAAGGTCGGACCCCAAGTGACCGCGAAAACTCCATGGTTCAGCAATCAGGATCACATCAGCGTGCTTCTCTTTAACGGCGACTTCGATTTCCAGCAATGAGTCCAAACCGATTAGTTCGGCCAAATCGAAACGAAAGCCGTCCACTCCATAGAACTCGATGAGATGGAGTAGACTATCAATGATAAGCCGTTTTCCCATCGGGGTACCGCAACGCAGATCATTTCCGCAACCGCTCCAGTTGGACAATGAACCATCAGAGGAAAGCTCGAAATAATAGAGTTTATCGATGAATAGTAAATGAGCCGGTTCACCGACGTGGTTGTAAACAACGTCCAAAATCACCGCGAGGCCCGCTTCGTGGAACGCGTCCACCAACGCTTTGAACTCCTCAACCTGCGTTGCCTTAAGCGGATCAGTTGCATAGGTGCTCTCGGGTGAAAAGAAATTGGCGGTCATGTAGCCCCAGTGATACTCTTCCTTCGAATGAGCATCGTTCTCCTGAATTGGCTGTAGTTCTACCGCATTAACGCCCCACTCCTTTAAATAACAACCGTCTGATTTCAAATACTCGGTCAGCCCCGCAAATCCGAGACGGTTCTTATCGGTCAGCCGTATCGGTGCCTTCGCGATCAAATCACGCACATGTACTTCGCCAATAATAAGATCTTTTTCCTTGGGAGGGCTAAAGGCTTTCGGTTCCGCATAAGCAGTCGGGTCAACTACAATGGCGGGACCCAATCGATTTACCACCGCCAAGGCATACGGGTCCAAAATTTTAACGTCAGGATCAAAATGGGAAAACCCCGACTGTGCCGGTCCGTCCATTTGATACCAGTAATATTTACCAGTCAGGTTCTCATCAGATACGTACTCCCAAACACCATCGTCCAATGGAACCAGAGTATGAGAAGCCGCCGCTGCAAATTCGTCCAGATTGTCTAAAACGATTAAGCGGACCTCAGAGGCCCGTGGAGCGAAAATTCGGAATAGCGTCGAATTCTCATAGGGTATGGCACCCAAACTCAGTTTAGAGCCCATCCCGAGAAAAAACTTACCGGGAGCGATAGCAGACGCACTCTCATGATGTTGTGTTACCATCACCAGAAAGTGGTCATCTGAGAGTTTCACCGGCTCAGCCGTTTCTACGAGCATGAGATGCCTTCCCGACCGCTGACGGTCTATAAAATAATTGGAGTTCCCATTGCCATCCCGATAGATGTTAGTCGCCTCGGCCGGGACAGAAAACCAATGCCCCTCATGCGACACGAATTTGAACCCACTACCATTACTGAGATCCAATTTCTCAAACGGCACTGATAACTTTAAGCCTTTTCTTCCCGGTTCATCGATGAGCTCCAGGCACCAGTCTGCTTCCCCGACGGCCTTATCCCAACCATTGAAATCTCCCGCCACGTAAACTGGGTCTTCCACTCCAATTTGATTCTGAGCAAGTAATTGTTCACAGCAGAAAAAATGAACCCAGCTATCTTCCATGAAGTAGGCGCTCGTCTCAGCAAAATCCCAAAAGCTGGCTGCGCTCACACGGGTAGGTTCAACTCGGCCGGGGTCCACGAAAAAAGACGGCATCCGAGTGCCCTTCCAATCTACAGATAACTCGACTCGGATAAGTTGAGGAGTTTGTAGGATTGCACTAAGTAAGGTTACAGTTTGCATAGTTCTAGGGTTTATAGCAAAACAGCTACTTCTGACAGAGCAAGTAGCTAAACCCGCATTTGATAGAAATTTCATGGTTGCGGATTTTTCACCAAATAACAGAACAGAGACCATGCTTAGCGCTGAAAGTCTGCAGCCCCCTCACCATGAAATACGCTCTATTTCCGCCAAGTGCTACCTACTAGGTCTCTGTATCCTAATCATGATTACGGGTTGTAGTCGACCTCACGATCAAGGGATCAAATTCAAGAAGGACAAACCGCTCATTTACATTAAAGATCAATTTGGGAATCACATCCCTGATTACTCGTCCGCTGGCTATGGAAGCGGTAACCCCATCCCCAGCGTCCAAACCGTAATAACGCTTTCTGCTCAAAAGGACCGTAAGGACGACACCGCACGACTACAGGCTGCAGTCGATGAGCTGGGTGCGAGGGATACCGGTGCTGACGGACTACGCGGCGCCATTCTGTTACGGGCAGGCGATTACTACGTCAGCGGCACGATACAGATCAGGGATGCAGGCATCGTAATTCGCGGAGAGGGTCAGTTCGAGAATGGAACCGTTATCCATGCTACCGGAAACACTCAACGATCTCTCATATTCATTTCCGGAATAGATCCTAAGCAGGACGCAATGAACCGAAGTCACGGAGACGCATTTATTTACCAAACTGACAATTCGTCTTTCTCTGAAGTTATAGACGAATACCTGCCATCGGGTGGGCACGTAATTCAAGTTTCTCCCGTCAGAGGATTCGAAGCCGGAGACACGGTCGTGCTAGAGCAGAGGATGAATCTAGAATGGGTCAGCACTCTTGGAATGGACAATTTTCCCAGCCGACCCGACGGACAGATCAGTACCCCATGGAACCCAGAAGACTTCGTATTTCAATTTGAGAGAACGATCCAGAAGGTTGACGGAGGCCGCGTCTACTTGAATGAGCCGTTGGTAAATCCCATTTTTGCACGCTTCGGTTCCTCGAGACTTTTCAAACCTAAACTACCCGGTCGCATTGAAAATGTGGGAGTGGAAAATCTCAGGCTCGTTTCAGACTATTCACCAACGGAAAACGATTCCGATGAAGCTCATGCATGGAACGGCATAGAATTTCAACGCGCACGCAACAGCTGGGTACGAGGAGTCACCGCTGTTCACTTTGGGAATACGACTGTCACAACCGGCAAGGAAAGCATACATATCACCGTAGAAGACTGTGCCTTTTTAAAACCGATGGCTCGCTTCGGTTACGGTAGAAGACACGGCTTTATTAATGCCGGTCAGCAAGTGCTGATACAACGGTGCTTTGCGGAAGATTGCGGGTTTCCATTCTTTCTGTCAGAAACGACGGTCGGCCCAAACGTATTTCTGGATTGTTATGGTAGCGGAGATAGAACAGTCATTGGCCCCTGGCGCTACTGGGCTATGGGAGGCTTATGGGACAACGTCTACGGCGAAAAACTCATGATCCGCAATCGCGGTTACGAGGGGGACAACTGGGGTTGGTCCGGTATCAACCACATGTTCTGGAATAGCACGGCGTTCGACTGGATCTCTGTTCAAAGCCCCATCAACGGTTGGAACTGGGCGATCGGCAGCAAAGGTAACAGAATTCCAGGACCCTTTCAGGGCCTCACTGGGCACTTCAGTAACCACGATCATTCGACTGAACCCAGAAGCCTCTACATCAAACAGTTAGAAGACCGTAAGGGTACATCCCAGCACGAGCGTCTGTTTTCGCAGAACCAAAGAAACGGCACCCCCCTCTTTTATCTCAGAGACACGCTTTCCGAAAGATAAAATCTCTCCTTAGGGTGATTCAATACTATCAGCCTTACTAATTCCTGTAGGGAGTAACCAAGACCTTCCTAACCCCATATACGCACACTTAAAGTAAAGCACTTACAATCAACTTCTTATAACATCACTAACTCCCTAAATATTTAAAAACGATAACAGCCAACAAGTAATTTCTAATGACACGCTGCTCCAAACGGGGTCACCCAAAGAAAGATGGTCAGTTTTTTAGCTGACTTTCTTTTTTACCCCATTTGACGGATGCGGACAGCCAAAGCTTGAAAGTCATTCAGGTGGCTATCAGAACCTCAGTCACCATGTCGTTCTCCAACCACCGGAAGGCCCTAGTATTGATCGGCCTTTTATTCAGTAGCTCTCTTTTGATATTTCAGAGTTGGGACATGTTATTTGAAGACGGCGAACCGATCCTGCAGGGAAATGACGATACGGGGTATTTTCTTTGGCTCTTTTCCTGGGTCGTAGACGGAGATAACGATTTGTCCAACAACCTATTGAATCTCAATACGATCTCACCTGATACCAGACAGGAATGGATTGAAACGAAGAGCCCAATCACTGGAAAGGTTCTCAATAAATACCCCGTCGGCTGGGCAATCATGAACTGGCCAGTATATAAACTTACGCATACGATCTATGGCTGGTTCCATGAAGACCCAAAAGGCACGGAAGCTATCTACTACGTTACTATATGGCTTTTTCAGCTGTGTCTGGCAACCATGAGCCTGCTCTTGGCCTACCGAGTATTGATCCATTACGTTTCGCCTGAGGCTGCGAGCTGGGGGCTTTTGGTCATATGGCTGTCAAGCCCCCTCCTCTACTATCAAGTTGCCAGACTCGGTCTAGTTCACAACCAAGCCTTTTTCCTTACAGTGCTTGTCGTATGGCTGAGCCTAAAGCTAAAGGACTCCAGCAGCTACATGCTCTGGGTAGCGATTGGGTTCTCGTCCAGCCTGTTGGTCATAAGCAGGCCGACATCCGTCGCCTACCTGATCATTCCTGCTAGTTACTGCTTCATTCGATGTTTCGAGAACCCAAAGACTGAATACAAAAAACTTATTATAGCGGTCGCTGCAGCCATCCCTCCAATCAGTGTTCAGTTCATGGTGTGGAAAGACGTCTACGGTAGCTGGTTTACATTCTCATATCACGGAGAGCCTTTTTATTTTTCAAGACCCCATCTATGGGGGTCCTGGTTCTCTGATCGTCATGGACTATTCAACTGGCATCCTCTCCTTTTCCTTGGAGCTCTGGGATGGGCTTACGCAACATTTAGGAAACAACTGTTCCCATGGAGCTGGATAATTAGCTTTCTCATCCTCACCTATTTAAACAGTGCCTGGTGGTGCTGGTGGTTTGGATCCTCTTTCGGCAACCGTGCTTACGAAGGCTCCATCCTCTTCTTCATGGCAGGCCTCGCCTTTCTCTATGAACAAACGCAGGACTCCACTCTCCGCAGAAAGTTTCTGGTATATGGCTCCTGGGCATTCATTATTTGGAACGCCTTCCTCCTATCACTATATTTGGCACACAGAATCGACAGATCACTACCAGTGAGCCTGACCGAAAGGCTCATGGGGTGGTTTTAGCTTGGAGAGTACCATCAGCTTGCAAACCATCCCCCTAGTAAGCTCACCCTCGTTAGATTCAACCGGACGACTAAGGACTTGAGTTAGCTGAGGTAAGTGGCTTACTCCCCTGCCCTATGAAACGTATACTCGTAGCCATGTCCGGAGGAGTGGATAGCAGTGTTGCCGCCTACTTGCTAAACCAAGGAGGCAAATACGAGATCGAAGGCTGCTATATGAAAATATGGCTCGAGGAAACAGACGTGTTCGGCGAGTGCCCTTGGCAACAAGATATTGACGATGCCAGAGCCGTTGCAGAAC
This sequence comes from uncultured Opitutales bacterium, assembly GCA_937920335.1. Taxonomy (GTDB): domain Bacteria; phylum Verrucomicrobiota; class Verrucomicrobiia; order Opitutales; family UBA2995; genus UBA2995. The sequence continues at coordinate 2,322 of CALGUT010000223.1, read as the reverse complement.
AGCTGGGCATTCCGTTTAGGGTAGTAAACCTGATCGATGAATACCGAGCCCGAGTAGTTGATTATATGATATCAGGCTACCAGGCTGGTATCACCCCCAACCCTGACGTCATGTGCAATCGGGAAATAAAGTTCGGGGCATTTCTGGAATACGCGCTTAACGAGGGTTTCGATGCGGTAGCAACCGGGCACTATGTGCAATCAAGAATCAACCATCAGGGGACCACTGAACTCTGGGAAGGCTCGGATAAGAACAAAGACCAAAGTTATTTTTTAGCCCTATTGAATCAAGATCAGGCAGCACGAGGGTTATTTCCCGTAGGAAGCATTCCCAAGCCAGAACTTCGTCAGATCGCGAAACAAGCAGGTCTTATCAACGCGGACAAAAAAGACAGCCAAGGCATTTGTTTTATAGGAAAAATCAAGATCGGGGATTTTCTACAAGAATACATACCGGATCATCCCGGCCCCATCGTGAGCGCAGAAGGTAAACACCTGGGCGATCATCAAGGCCTCCACCGGTTCACATTAGGGCAGCGGAAAGGCTTGGGAATACCCTCCAATACAGATCACAAATTCTACGTCGTGATCGCCAAAGATTATCAGAAGAATCAACTCATAGCCGCTTTCGAAGATCCATCGACACCACGTCTCTATAGCCAGGAAGTTGTCCTCAGAGACGTTATTTGGAATGGGCCACCCATTAGAGATGAACGCGATACACTGATCAAACCTCGCTACCGGGATCCGTCACAGCAGGCGAGAATCACACCGGAAGGCGAGAAATATCGCATCCTATTTGAAGCACCTCAGCGGGCGTTGACCCCCGGTCAGATAGCTGCGATCTACGATGGAGAACGCCTAATAGGTGGCGGCGTATACGAGTCTATCCATTGACTCAGGACTTCAAAGACCATTGGTGGGACTCGGACTTACTTTCAGCCAAGTCTTTTTCGGTTTCTGACTGACTACTCAGTTCCATGTCAGGTGGAACCGTAGAAATCGACTCTTCCATCGTGGTAATACCTTCCTGAACCTTCAACATACTGTCCTGGTGCAACGTCTTCATGTTGTTGCGCATTGCAATCTCCTTAATTACTGCCGTCTCTACCTGACCATTGATCGCATTGATCAACTCTTTACTCGTTGGCATCAACTCGTGAATACCCACACGACCTTTGTAGCCACTGGTGTTGCAGTTCGGGCAACCATTTGGACTCGCGCGCTTGATCTGCCCCGTCCACCCGATAGCATTCTGTAAAATTTCTGCTTCGCGGGATGTCGGATCCTGAACCTTACCACAGGTCTTACAAATACGACGCATCAAACGTTGAGCACAGATACAGACCAGCGAAGCTGAAATCATAAACGGCTCAATTCCCATTTCCGTCAAACGGGCAACGGTACTCGGTGCATCATTGGTGTGAAGCGTGCTAAATAACATGTGCCCTGTAAGCGCAGCTTCCACGGCGATACCTGCTGTCTCACTATCACGAATCTCACCCACCAGAATGATGTCCGGATCCTGCCGCAGAAATGAACGTAATGCCGCGGCAAATGTCAGCCCGATCTTCCGGTTCATTTGCATTTGGCAGAGTCCGTCGAGGGTATACTCAATGGGATCCTCGGCCGTACGAATTACGGTATCCGGCGTATTGATCTCATTCAGTGCCGAATAAAGCGTCATCGATTTACCAGAACCAGTGGGTCCGCAATGAAGAACCATCCCGTAAGGACGGCGAATGAGGCCTCGATACATCGTTAGGTTGTCAGCAGAAAAACCGAGTGCCGGGAGTGGCAACGCCGATTTTTGCTTGTCTAGGATACGCATTACGATCCCTTCACCATGATTGAGAGGGGCAGATGATACCCGTAAATCGATATCTAAAGGCTTTCTGGTAAACTGCTTAAAGATAATACGACCATCCTGAGGTTTACGTTTTTCCGCAATGTCGAGTTCCGCCATTACCTTCAAGCGAGCGATCAAAGAACCCGTCACCTTTTGAGGTAGCGTCAATTTTACCTGACACACTCCATCCACCCGCACTCGAACTCGACAGTCGTTTTCGGAAGGTTCAATGTGAATATCACTGCCTCCTGAAAAATACGCGTCTTCAATGATTCGATTCGCGAGCTGTATGATAGGCGCTGATTCTTCGTCGGACAGATCTTCATCTTCCAACTCTTCATCGGCATTATACTCCATGCCCAAGGCATCGACCACATCACCAAATTCGATGGAGGGTTTTTCCTGTTCTTCTTCTAAATTCTTCAGAATGTCAGATTCCAATTCGAGAAATCGCATCACTTTGCGATTCGTCTT
>CALGUT010000222.1 GCA_937920335.1 uncultured Opitutales bacterium | reverse complement strand
GTTAATGATCCTGGGCTTTGCGCGGGAAAAACGGTTACAACCGACTCCAGCGCCCCAACCCATACGGCAGGAACTGGCCGCTCTGCTCGATCGCCGAAGTCACCTTACTGAGCAGGCAGCGAGAGAAAAGAATCGTATCCAAAACAGCTCGAAGTTTATCAAAGCTTCTATTGATCGTATGATTAAGGAAGTAGAAAAAGAACTCCAACGCATTGAAAAACAAATACGCAAACTCGTTGCAAACGACCGGCAACTCAACGAAGAAACAAACATCCTCCAATCAGTATGTGGCGTAGGTGAAGTCACCGCGTGGACACTGTTGAGTTACCTAAGCGAGATTGGAAAACTGAAACGCAATCAACTGGTCGCTCTAGCGGGTATCGCGCCATTCAATAAAGATACAGGTATCTTTAAAGGGAAACGAAGCATAGAAGGAGGTCGCGCCAAAGTAAGAAAATGTCTCTACATGGCAGCTCAAACCGCTGCGGTACATAACCCGGTTATCAAAGCATACGTGGATGGCCTAAGAGCCAGAGGCAAACCTTACAAATGCGCTATGGTTGCTGCCATGAGAAAGTTACTCATCCACTTGCACATACTTATCAAAAACTATCAATTAACACTTGCATCATGACACAGTTGCTCTGGGCGAGAACTTTTTTTGCTTAAGCATTTAGATTCAGAGTCAGCTCCGTGCTCCCCGTGCCTCCGTGAGGGAACCCTGTATTTCAAATCCTGATCCTGATCATCAATTAATCGATCTCGGAGAATTTGGGATCTGATAAAGCCATCAGGAAATCTACCAGTGCTTGTTTGTCTTCGGAGGATAGCTGGATTCCGTCGCGGGGATGCTTTAGCAGGTTGGGATCTAATGTAGCGCTATAATGGATGCTGTTGTCGTAGTGCTCAATGACCGCTTCCAGGGTATCCAGGCTAGCATCGTGCATGTAAGGCGCTGTGAGTGTGACATTCCTGAGTGAGGGTGTGGAGAACTTGAAATCATCGGAGGGGAGACCGGTAAACTCACTGCGCCCGGTATCCGTCCCGGGGAGTAATCCGTTGTTATGAAACTGATTATCGGTAAACAACGCGCCGCCATGGCAGTGAAAGCAATCCGCCCCAAACCGTCGTGAGCGGGGTTCGTATTCGGTCATGAATAATTCAAAGCCCCGCTTCTCAGAGTCGGTCAGTACGGCCTTACCGAGCATGGCAGCGTCAAACTTTGAGTCATACGACACCAGGGTCAGTAGGTAGTTCTCCAGGGCGAGGCTAATATGTTCACGGGTAATCGTACCCGGAGAAAACGCCTGCGCAAACAAGGTTAAAATTGTTGGATCCTCTTGCAGGCGGACTAGCAACTCGTCATCTGAAAATCCCATTTCATCGGGATGTTCGATCGGGTGAAAGATCTGCTCTCGCAGGCTCTGTACCCGGCCGTCCCAGAAAAACGCGTCCTTCCAAGCCAGATTAAATAGAGGCATCGAATGACGGCGTGTAGGATTGCCGCTTACGCCGATACTCTGAGGCTGATCATCTGAAAACGCCTGACTCGGTTCATGACAACTCGCACAGGAGATAGATCTATCCTTCGACAACCGAGGATCAAAAAAGAGGGCCTCGCCCAAGCGAATGCGCTCCTCGATCAACGGGTTATCCAGCGGTAAGTCGGGTCGGGGAAAGTTGCTGCCGATCGTAAATGGGTAGGCGGTAAATTCTGCCGGCATATCGATCGGTGGGGGCGGAGCGGGCTTCGCAAGTAGGGTGGTTTGTCCAATACCGGCCACTCGAAATACCCCGGGAAGATTCCCTTTCAGTTTTTCGCTTATAACGTCTCCCTGATGCGAATGGGTCGACTGGCCGTCTTTCCTGAAGGAAATCTGAGACGGGAATTGTAGCAGCTGACCGACATCGAGATTCAGCTCCACCAAACTCTGGTGCATATGATCCAGTTGAATGGGCAAGTTCACCGTCACTCGGTTGGCATCATTCGCATAGTGATAGACAAATCCGCTCAACCGTTGTTCTTCATCGTAGAACCGTCCTTCCAGGGCCATAAAGATATACCCATCCGACCAGGTCCAATGCAGCTGATTGAAATCTGGGTTGAGGGGATGTTTGGGTGGATAGGTCGCCGGGTTGCCATGGTTGGTTGTCGCATCGAGTCCGACATCGAATCGCACCGCACGGTAGCTGTTTTTTGGAAGCTCACACTCGAAGTTCAGCAACCGTTTTTTAAGATCAATATACCCGATGTCTCCCTCGGCTTCTATCCAGTCACCGGTTTCAGTTTCGAACGAAAGGCCACTGATCAGGTAACTCAGTCGAGTCAGCGAATAGCGCTCACCAGTACTTAGTTCATAGCGCAGGGAATCAAGCAGCAGGGGATTTCCGTGGATCGTATGATTGATAGCAATCCTTATCGGTTCACCAACCACGGAGTGGAAGCATCCCAACAGGAACCAGCATAGTAGTATGGTTTTGGACCCGGTCACCGAAGCTACGATTAGTCACTATAACCGCCACCGATTTCAGCATCTTTGGCGATACAAGCATTGTAGGCTTCCCAGGCGGTTCCGGTGAGGGAAGCGATTGTCAATGGGGCCTGCTCATTCACATCATTCGCGGGTGCACCCACGTTAAAAAACTCAAAGGTCGCAGTATCCGCATTCGATTCCGGATCGCCATTGATGATGAGTTTGTAGTCCGGGTACTCACCTACGATGACGGCGCGTCCCGGATTGTCTCCCAGACGCTCGGCGATGACATAGCGCTCCGCGCCCGTCGCTCCACCCAATACGGGTAAAAAGCTGTTCGATTGAACTTCACGAGCCTCCAGACCTGGCACGGCCGACTCATCAATTCCGGCCAGTTCCAGAATCGTTGAAAATACATCTACGCAATGCACCAAGGCATCGGTGATACTGCCAGGAGCCGTCTGGACGAATGGGCCCTTCGCGACCATGGGCACATGTATCCCGCCATTGTAGAGATCTCCCTTCGCATTTCCGCTTCCAAAGGGAGCCTGAACGACTTGTCCCGGTGAGCCATTGTCTCCGAGCAGGATGATCTGAGTCCGGGCCGGATCTATGGTTTCGAGAATCCGACCGATCTCGGTATCCAGGGCTTCAAGTGCTTTTCGGTAGAGGAACGCATTGTTCGATTCCCCGGTTCCTTGTGACGAGTAGCCTCCCTCGGGCGCGAGCTCGTCAGGAGGCTCATGAAAGGGCGTATGCGGTGCATTAAAAGCAACCCAGGCAAACCAAGGCGTTTGGCTGGCAGCCTTATCTGTTACGAAGGTCACTACATGATCCACCAAATCGGTCGTAGAGTAGGTGGTGGACGTCGACGAGGTGCCGTTGCTGTTTTTCGTCCAGGAATAGTAGTCCTGCACGCCGCCTCCATTTATGCCATAAAACTCGGGCCAACCGCCGCGTGCGCTATAACCGCTATCGTTCCCTCCCAGGTGCCACTTACCGACTGAGAGTATTGCATGCGGGGCATTCATCGCAGTGAAAATCTCAGGCAAGGTGAGCTCGTCTTGTCCGTTGGAAAATTGCCCGGCATCGGTCGGCTCTCCGACATTGTGCTGAAACGGTTGACGGCCCGTTAGCATGGTGGCGCGCATGGGAGAGCAGGTGGGTTGAGAATAGGCGCGAGTGAAGCGTAATCCTGCATCTGCCAGTTCTTGTAAATGAGGCATGTTGGCCAAATGGGCGCCGGGTGTTGTGTTGTCCAGCGGACTGGCATCCAACCCCCAATCATCCAGGATCATGAGTAGTATGTTGACGTCGATGGTGTAGGTTCCGGTTTGTGAAGGTTCGTCGGCATAGGTCGCGGCTAAGCTGTAGTCGCCTGAGGCGAGTTCTCCGGTTGGGAAATCAAAGCTTATCTCATTCTGATTGGGGCGCGACACGTTTGAGGTTGCGATATCGATGGCGTAGCCCGCAAAGCTTAGAGAAGTGGGCAGAGTACTTAGATTCGTCGGACCTCCGGTTGTGCTCACGCTAATCGTCACCGGATCTCCCGGGATAGCAGGCGTCGTGGTATCAGCCACGTCAAATCCGTTGTCATCAAACGGGGCGAGGTTGATTTGATTCACCTGATAGAACTGACTCTCGGGGCGCGCTCCTCCGGTGGAGTAGGAGAGACTAGCCGTGTTGCTGTCCCCCAATACCTGCGGGCCAAATGCCTCATACGCATCCGTTGTCCCCAAGTCAGAGGAGGCCATCACCTGGTAAGTCGCACCCTCTACGCCCGACCACACCAAGGTCACTTCATTCTCGGCCGGGCTCTCAATGTCCAGAGATTGAAACTCCACGGGCGATTCTGGCCCACCTTCGAAGACCGTGGTCACCGTGGCACTTGATTCATCGCTATGCGGTATGCCATTGGCATTATCGCCAATCGGACTTCCGAAATAAGCGCGTCCGATATTATA
>CALGUT010000221.1 GCA_937920335.1 uncultured Opitutales bacterium | reverse complement strand
ATCAAACCCGATGCGATCCACCCGCGGATCTTTCAATGTATAACCAATACTGACGACTGCGAAGTCATTCCACTTAAACTCGATATGAGGAATGACTGTCGGACTCTCTCCAATGACAATTCCTTGAACATTGCGGCTGCGCAGAATTCGATATAAGCGATCAGGTTTCAGTTTAGGATCATTGTAAGGAAAGGCTTCCAATGCGAATCCAAGCTCATCCGCCCGTTCGCTCGCAGCCGAGTACGACGGACGTGAATGGGGCAAACCTCTGTTGAAATCATAAAAGTAGGCGAGGTTTGATAGCAGGTTCTTTCTTCTAACTCCTCCACGCATGTGGGTCATATTAGCCGTAACCAAAGGATTAGGCTTATAGCCCAATTCTTTCGCTATTTCAGTGATACGTTGTTTCGTCTTCGCTGAGCAGTTCGAGTTACCTCGAAGCGCCAAAGAGACCGTTGATTTTGAGACTCCCGCTTTTTCTGCGATATCACGAATGGTAAGCATGCTAAGCTCGTGGATCAGATGGGGTGACTTCTGTCATAGGAACCACTGGTAACGAACTTTTTCAACTTGTCCAATTAAATAGCTTTCGCTTCCACAAAGTGCCACGGCTAAACGTCAGTCATTCTTTTTCACCCGTCGGACAATCACGAATCTCAATCGCTGTCTGATCGCCTAATCTACTAAACTCCGAAACTATGATTACCTCTCCTAGCAACCGCTGGTTAACCGGGATACTTGCGCTAGTATCCCTAACCTCACTCTCCCTCTTCGGTCAAGACGACGATACATTCAATCTCGATCCATTCTCTGTCTACGAAGACGACAATAAAGGCTACGCGGCCACCAACTCGATCAGTGCCACTCGGATCAATACGGCGATCAAGGATGTGCCCGTTCCGATAAACATTATCACCGCGGATTTCATTAAAGACTTCGCCTATACCAAGGTAGAGGACGCAGTCGTCGCAGATGCAACCGTGACGAGAGTTGGACGCAATGAAGGTCAGTTTGCCGAAAATTTTGTTATCCGTGGTTTTCGGTCATCATTGAACCTGCGAAACCGCATTCCTTACCGAGGCTTTACGGATGCATCGATGGTTGAAAGAATCGAAATTGTTAAGGGTCCGGCAGCGGTCCTTTACGGTCTTTCGGATCCGGGGGGTCTTGTAAACATCATTACCAAAAGGCCGTTGGCAGTTCGGCAAAGCAATATTGAACTTCGTGCAGGTTCGGAATCATTTGCACGCGTTCAGTGGGATACCACGGGACCGCTTGATGACGCCGGGAAATTTTTGTTTCGCGTAACGGGTTCCTATGAGTCAGCCGATGCACAGCGAGCAGGTGGTTGGCACAAACAGACTTTCATAACCCCTGCGTTTACAATTCACGCCACTGAAACGACCAAAATTGATTTTGAGTATTCGTACCAGCAACGTGACCACACATTTATGCGTCCCAGAAACCCTTTTGTAGGAAATGGATTCGCCCCGAATGACGCCTGGCAGCCTGTAGACCAGGACTACAGTACTATTACGGATCGAGACGAAACTGAGAACTCCGGGTGGTCCTATCAGATCGACCTGACACAGTCCTTTGGTGAGAACATGTTCCTGCGGCTCACAGCCAGTGAAACAGACCGGTTCACTGATATGTTCAACGTTGTGGGTTGTTGCACCGATGCCAACGATGTGTTCACCCCGATCAGTAATGTGGAAATTCTCAATAATGATAACAAAAATTACTACGCAGACTTTACCGCAACGGACATCGAAATCGCTAACACCCGACATACGTTTCTTCTCGGAGCTCAGCGCGATGAATCCACTGGAGCAACCGGGGTTTATCGGATGAATGGTGGGTCGGCAGCATTAAGGGCCGCCCTTGGCCGGTATCCAGTTACGCCCTACAACGTATTAACTGGCGCTGGGCGGAATCCGGATGGAACCGTGCAAATGAATGTAACACGTGCGGAAGCAGAGGCACTTGCATCCAGGTTCAGAGCTGAAGGAGTTGCAGGTGCAACTGCTAATCCAGGTAACCCCAGCACTCAAAAAGCAACCAGCTTTTTCGTTATGGATCAAATCCGGGCAATAGACGACAAACTTAATGTTCTAGTCGGTGCACGTCGGGACAAAATTGAAAGTACCGGTCAAGACGAAGCGACAAATACGTCTATTCAGGCGGGATTCACCTATGAGATCACGCCAGGAATAAACTTCTACACCTTGTATAGCGAATCGTTCGTGCCGAATGGTGATCGCACAGACAATCGAGTCGATCCACCGCTTGTTTTGACGTTTTCGCCATCACAAGGAGAAGGTACTGATATCGGGTTTAAGTTTGAATTGATAGAAAATAAGCTATCCGGTTCTGTAGCTTACTTCAATATCGATCGAACGAATATCCTGCAAAATAATCCGCTCCCGGAACCTCCAATCGACGAGCCGATCGCTTTTCTTTCCGGCCTGGAAAATAGTCAAGGCGTAGAGTTGCAAATGTTCTACACGCCTACGGACAATACTCAGTTTATTTTTAGCTATGCACACACCGATGCAGAGATCAAAGAGAGTCTGGTAGACGGATCCGTAGGTCTGAAATTGTTACAGACTGCGCCGGATGCATTTTCCGTAACGGGAAGGCATACATTTGATAACGGATTTTTCTTTGGTGGCAACGTGCTCCACCGGAGGGGACCCATTCATCAGTTTTCCATTCCCCGTAGAGAATGGGCCATTCAGGATACCTACACACGCACCGATTTGTTTGCCGGTTACAACACCGAATTCTGGGGGCGAAATCAGTACTTCCGCTTGAATATATCGAATGCGTCTGACGGCACTTTCTACGATCGCACGGAGACCTACGCTGTTGGGCGGCAGGTCTTCTTCACCTGGGGAATGGATATTTAGTTTACTAGTAGTTCTGTTTGTAGTTGTGAAGCCCGCCCTTGTGGCGGGCTTTGCTGTATATGGGTGGGCGATTCGTCCTAAGTTCATTTTGATCTACCTCTCGTGATACCCTAGTAATCGAGGTGCAGGCTATCTCTGATTCAGCTTTGGCAGTTGACCGTATGGGAGGTGAGAAGCATTATTTCTGAAGGCTCTAGCTATGAGAATGATGCTCATGCCAAGGGAGCGGAAATCTCAGGAGTAATCTCAGGTCAATTATCTTATGAAGAGGTGCATTATGAAAACTAGAAACCGCGGTATAGTCGCTTTGGCGTTGTTCGCATTTATGGCCTTTGGGCTTGTTCACACGAGCTACGCGGAGCCGAACGCTGAACCCGAGATCACTGAAACGCTCAAAGGAATCAATCAAAGCTTCAAGCGATTCGATGTACAAGTCATCGATTGGCCGGATGAGCTGCAGAAACAATTGGGGCAGATCAAAGAATCAGCTTTTTTGGCGTTTCCGAAAAATAAACCGTCCGGAAAGCTTCCGCTATTGATCGCACTGCATGGAGCAGGTGGAAAAGCGATGAGCCTGCAGAAACAGCTTGCGAGGTCGGCACAGGTGAAGGGACTAGCCCTTGCCGAAGCAGCGGGAAAAGATTTGATTCTACTGGAGCCGAATTCTTCAGGTAGTTGGGATCCGGATACTTTGGATGTGATGCTAGATTACGTTTTGGAAACCTACGAGGAAATTGATCCGAACCGCATCTACGTCATGGGTCACAGTATGGGTGGGGCCGGAACCTGGAGCTGGATACACCAATCGGCTGACCGCTTTGCCGCCGCCGCTCCCTGCGGATTTTCGAGCGGTGGGAGTAAAGAGGGAATCGAAAAGCTTACCACGCTTCCGATCTGGGGAATGGTCGGAGGAGACGATGGAAATAACGTAATCGCCATCCAGAAAATGACGGACAACTTGCGAGCTGTGGGTAACCTCAATGTTAGGCATACTGCGTTTCCCGGTGCAAAACACTCTCAAGGCAATGCCGCCGTTTTTAGTTCGGTAGAACTGGTTGAGTGGATGCTCTCGTTCTCGCTGCCTGAATAACTAGTATAGCAACCTTCGTTGGGTTGATCGGGTTGACGGTATTACACCACCGCTACGCAAAGAATGATCGGATCGGTCAAGGTGATGCTCGCGCAGGGAGCCCCGAGCCTGATGTTGGTAATGAAGCTTTTCCGTAGAGCTCGGAATCCTAATTGAGAGGAAGCGCACTCATCCAACCCGCTTCGAGAATGCGTTGATGCTGAAACAGGGAAGCAGCGTGCTTGATATGTTCCGCGACGTTTACCATTTCGTCAGGGTCTGTTCGGTGATCATAGAGTTCTTCATCGAGAATTTCTCCGTTCTTCCAATCCTTCCACTGAACGTAGCGGTAGTTTTCGGTGCGGACAGCGTAACCCATTACATCGCCGTGTCTCTTGTGCTTAATTTCGGTATAGTCTCTTGGATACTGGCTAAAAGCTGCGGTTTTCCAGGAACGG
>CALGUT010000220.1 GCA_937920335.1 uncultured Opitutales bacterium | reverse complement strand
CCATTCATAGAGTACAAGCTTTTTCTTTGAGGAATTTAAAAACACTCCCTAGCCTATCGATGAAGCCTGTATCTTTCTTCGGCTCTTGCTTCAGTAAGCCTTTTGTCTTGTAGCGTAATCGGGCGGGTTGGTTGTCGGTAAGGCCCAAGTGACCTTCACCGGAAAGAAACTTTTCGTTTTCGTAACTAAGAGGTAGGTAGCCGCTGATGTTTCCCTCCATCGTCCCATCGAAGAATGCCATCGTTTCTGCAATTTCCGTTAGTGAAAGACGGTCGAATCGAATCGCTGTTTTCAGGCTCAATCGGGCTTTGTTCAATGATGTGGGATCCAGGATCAGGAGGCCTTGAAACAGCTCTGTTTGGCCGCGGCTGATCTTGATTTCGTTTCCGTCTTTTAAGTCAAAGTTTAGTTGTGTATCGGAAAAGACCAGATCCCCGAGCTTTATGGAATCGATGTTCAGGAATGAGTTGTTTGGTTCACTTGTGAGATGAGTGACCGATTCCAGATCCAGCACGGCGCTTATTTCTGTAACCGTTAATTTCTTGGAGGGAAGGGTGGCAGAGCTGTTATCCAGTTTTACGGTTGCCGTCGCGTCCGCCTCGGTGGCTGAGTAGCGGTATCTGCCGTTTGCGGATAAGCTCCCGGAAAACGATAGTTCTTTGAAAGCGGGAACATGGCGACCGACGATACCGGAATAGCGAAACTCTAATGGCTCAAAGGTGTATTGACCTATCAATGACAGGTTATGAAGCAAGTCTTCAGTAGTTTGCTGTATTGAAATAGCCCCTTTGGAGCCGTCGAAGAGAAACCCGATAGTTGCATCGGTGTTCAGAGTGTCCAGGTTTCCGCTTGTGGTAAGTTGAATGTCTAGCTGTTCGAGGGTTTCGTTAGCAACGGTGACAATGCCTGACATGAGTGAGGATTTGATGGAGACGGTTGCCGGGGATTCCGCTTGATTGAACGAGAGGTCTAAGGCACTCCATTGCAGACTGACGGTTGGACTACTAATTTGATTGGCTGTCATCGAAAGCGTGCCCTCAATGCTGTCCGCGATTCTAGGTAGCACGGCGTGATAATCGACCATGTCTAGGCCTGATAGATTTAGGTCACGGAATTCTAGCTGGGAAACGATAGACCCTGCGGCGATGGTCCAATTCGTACCGGTAGCCTGAATACCTTGTAAGTTTAATGCCCAGCCAGCCTGGGTTCCGTCTTTCGTCAGACTGAATTCCAGAAGTCCAGATGAGTCCTCGAGTTGCGATAAATGTAACGTTCTGTTACCATTTGGTGCGGTCGTATGTGCCTGAAGTCGGGTGGCTGTGAATACAAGAGTTTCGTTCTCAGTCCATTGTATCCCTCCGCTCCAATGGAGATCAATCAGTCCATCCGATCTTACTAGTTGAAAGTGTCCGTTTTTCACGTCGATCTTTTGAACCGGAATAGCGGTTAGCATTTCGATTGTTAGAGGCTCGTCGCTGTCTTCCAGTTCATCGGGTGTTACTCTGAGGAAGAGCTTGTCCAGGCTTACCATATCGACTTCCTGTTGCTTGATGGCCGTATTGATATTGAAAGTCGTAGTTGAGTTCTCTAGCTGTACGAACCAACCCGGACCATTGATTTCAGCTGATTGGATTGAGAGCCCATTTGAGTCGGCATCGGTAATAGCTACGTAACTTTCGGGAAAGCCTCGTTTTTCGAGCTGCTGGTTAGTGATCAACGTGAGCACGTAGGGAAGGTTTAACCATACGCCGGCGAGTAGGGCAGCGAGTAGGATGATCGACGCAACGCCGAGCTTTAGCAGCAGCTGTTTGCGAGTGCGCGTCATGTTTTGTAAGCCTAGTGCTTACTGGTAATAAGAAAGCTGGGCGGCGTGTTTGAGTCCGGCAATCGGGTCGTCCCAGGTTGGGATAAACTCGTGGGCGATATAGCCGTCGTAGCCGGTTTCCAGAATCGCCTCTAGGATAGGCTTATACTGGATTTCCTGAGAGTCGTCGATCTCACCGCGACCCGGATTTCCGGCCGTGTGATAATGAGCAATCCGATCGTGGTATTGATTTATCCGTCGGATGATATCTCCGTTCATAACCGAAACGTGATAAATATCGAACAACAGCTTAAAGTTCTCGGAACCGATCTGATCAATAAGCTCGATACAGAAATCGACATCATCGCCAAAATAGCCCGGATGGCCTTTCATCGGGTGGCTGTCGTCCCTGGAGTTCAGGTGCTCGAGTACGAGCGTAATTCCCTTCTTTTCAGCATAAGGCAGAACCTCTTTCCAGGTATCCAAGCAGCGTTGAGCGGCTTTCTCATCGTCCATGCCTTCGAAGCGCATACCGGTAAAGGTGATGACGTTTTTACAGCCCACTTCTCTGGCCAAATCGATGCCGTCGGTGAGACCCTTTACGACAAGGTCGTGATACTCAGGATTGCAGGGCCCCTTCGCAAATCCGTGGTTTCCCGATACCAGTGAGATATTTAGACCCAGATTCTTTATAAACGGGTAGTGTTCAGCTCCTACACCTTCCATCGCAACGAGGCCAATTTCTTTGCACTGCCTCGCCAGAGTAGGGGCATCGTAGTGGTCTCTGAAACACCAGCCCATAATCGACTGATTGATTCGTCCATCGGCAACCGATTGGAAAGCGGGTTTGGAGCCATGGTGTTTGGCTGCCGCTTCACCAGTGATCAGTCCTAAGGTGCCGGTTGCACCTATCTTTAAAAGTTTTCGGCGCGAAATGGGACTTTCTTTGTGAGGGCCATTTGCATTTTCCTGGGGATCGGATAGGTCTTTCATAGGTGAACTCAAACAGAATCAAATCTGCAAGAAAACCATATTCGTGCAGTTCGGAATTTAGTAGCTTTTGAACCGCGCGCTTCTAAGAGTATTATCATGAAAGGATTAATTATTGGAGCTGTCGGGCTCACTGCTATTGTCATCGGGCTTCTGTTTATGCCTTCTAGCAAAGAAGAGGAGAACTGGAATCGCGAAAATAAGATCGATACCTACTGGGAGATCGGTGATTTCGAGCTGATCGATCAGCATGGCAAACCCTTCTCTTCGGAAGAACTGGCAGGGAAGGTCTGGATTGCGAATTTCGTATTCACATCCTGTACAGCCGAATGCCCGTTGCTCTCTCAGCAGATGTCACTCGTCCGTCGTAATATTGGTGATCGTACGGATGTCGCATTTGTCTCGTTCAGTGTAGATCCTCAGACAGATACTCCCGAGCGTTTGCTGACTTATGCGGAGCCTTATGGGCCGGATCCTAGATGGGCGCTTCTGACAGGAGAGGTCAAAGAGGTAACGGAGCTGGTAACCACGAAGTTTCTCGTACCACTTACGCACGATGAAGAAGCCTCCAAGACGGCGAATGAGCCGATCATCTCTCACAGTGACAAGATGCTCGTAATCGATGGAAACGGCGTCGTGCGATACTTTTGCAACGGACTGAACCAAAGAACCGTCCAGTCGCTGACCGATGTGGTCCAAGTGCTCCTTCAGGAGTCAGGTGTATATTAGGACTGACTCTTTTTAACTTTCAGGGCAACACCCAGCGCTAGCAGCTTTGATTTCGGAAACGAGTCGAGCAGGCTTCCAGGACTCGTCTGTGAAGATCTTGGTGATTTTACCGTCCCCGTCCAGAACGACGGTTCTCAAGTTATGGGTGTAAATAGCAGTGTTGCTTTTGCCAAACATGAGTCCGACTGATTCGCCCAAGGTCTTGATTTGCTCCGAGTCTGGTGAGCTAAGCAGGTTCCAGTTGTGGGTGGCGTCTTGACCAAACTGTCGACCATAAGCTTTCAATATTTCAGGAGTATCAAAACCCGCATCGAAAGACACGGTTAGGAGCTTGTAGTTTTCCGGAGTCTGGGCGTCTTCTTTTAAGAGCCGATCGACTTCACCGAAGTTGCGCATCATCGCCGGGCAGTATTCCGGGACAGGACAGCGGGTGAAGATAAAGGTCAGTGCAACGACCGATCCACGATAGTCGACGAGGTTTACCGGCTGGCTGTTTTCATCCAGTAGTGCAAAATCAGGAAATGAGTCGCCCGGTTTTAGAAGACTGGACTGGTCCGACTTAGCAGGAGCGGCTTCGATCGTTTCCTGCTTTCCGGTTTTGGATAAGTCTTCGATCCAGGATGACAATTCTGCGACCTTGTAAGTGAATTCAATTTCGTCACCGGAGCTGATGCCGTCAGATTCGGATGGGTCTTTCACTCGAAACGGCATGGTCATCGCTCCCATGTAGCCGGGCATTTCCTCGTGCTTGATGATCAGGGTGCGACCTTCGTCTTCCACTCGAACAATCACGCCCTTCACGGTAAATTCCTTGAGTACCTCTGGCGACTCGATGTCCGAGTTTGAGCAGGCAGTAACCAGGAGGGTTATCAAGCTTAGAGCTGTTAGAATTAGTTTCATGGTGAATCCGATCCAGTGGTTTCGGAATGTCGCTGTCAAACGGTTTAGTGCAGAAGTATTTAGTATTAGAAAGGATGGAGGGACTATTAAATTTCATTTAATAATGAAATTAAGGGCACCCAATAGCACGATCCATAGCTTGCCAGTAGCATCGTCGATTTTCTTTAATGAGGTATGACACCCCATATTCGTACCTACCCTAAACTCAACCGATCCCTGCTATTTTGGTTTTTCTGTCTGTTGGCTGCTAGGGAGTGTTTGTGAATTCAGAATCGAAACCAAATAAAAATAGCAGCAATG
>CALGUT010000219.1 GCA_937920335.1 uncultured Opitutales bacterium | reverse complement strand
TTCCTACTCACTCCTCGATTTTCACTTCTAATCCGTCAGCATTTTGCTTTTTCATCCTCTTCCTGATCGCATCTTCATTCACAGAGAATGCCGATCGCCTACTCCCATACCCGGAATGTCTCATCAGCTGTGGCATGTGGATCAAAACCATAATTTTCGGTTGAAGGTTTCCCTTTCGTATCCTTCATCCAGGACTGAAATTCGCTGAGTAGACGGTCACGTGTCTCCAGATGCTGATCGACGAGATTAGTGGTTTTGGATAAATCTTCTCCAAGTGGTCTAGATGAGGAGTATCTGCGTCCTGGTTTCCCTAGGGGCCGATTGCATTCCATCCCAAATCATCAACCAGTATGAATACGATGTTGGGTCGTTGCGCTGCCTGCGCTGTAAAACTCAAAGCGCAGATAAAGAGAACAACTAGTCTGAACGATTTCATGCTTATTCCGACGAAAGGATCATCTGAATGACGATCAAAGCTCAATTGGAATCCTCTCTCAGCAACTATTTTTATGAGCGTGCCGTTTCAGCCGCATATCACACAATCGGGTCCAAGCCGCCGACCAGTTGGAGCAGCGCGTCAGGAACGGGAGAGTCGAAGATCATGCGCCTGCCACTGAAAGGATGGTCGAATTCAAGGTGCATCGCGTGCAAAGCCATGCGCCCCACCCTGTCCCCCTTTTTACCGTATTTCTTGTCACCCACAACAGGATGACCGGCGTCCATAAACTGCACGCGGATCTGATTTTTACGACCGGTCAACAAGCTCACATCGACCGCACTGTAGCCGCCCGCTTCCTTCAGAACTTTGTAGCAACTTTCGGCCAATTTACCTTCGGCCTTATTTTTCGTCACATTGACAAATTGGTCTTTATCCTCGGCAAGATAGCAGGAAAAGGTGCCCTCCTTAGGGTCCAGCCCCCCATGAACCACGGTGAAATAATGCTTGTCCGTAGTGGACCAATTGTTCTTCAACTGCTGCTGGACCTTTTCGCTCTTGGCAAATACCAATAGCCCTGACGTATCCCGGTCAAGTCGATGAACGGTATACGCACACAGCCGGGATGATTCACTACCCTTACGGAGGTACCCCGTCAGGACACGCTCGGCTGTTTTCCGCTGGTCCTGATGAGGACTCCACGTTAACAGGCCCACCGCTTTGGAGATCACCAAGATATCCCGATCCTCGAACAGAATTTCCAATCCTCTTGGGCGATGCCGGTGCGGAATTCGGGAATTTATAGTCATGAGTGGTAGAGTCTCCCTTCTCGGTCAGCTAATCAAGGATCATTCGAATACGCAGAAAAGGATCAGTGATTGTCGGTTCAATCAGTGCTAATTTAAAACTGAAAAGGATTGAGATCAGGAGGAGCGGCTGACGATTCAGACTTGGAAAATCAGTTTTCACGGAGATACTGGTTACTTATGACACTTACCCCTTTCCACATCGCTGTCGCTGTCCGCGACATCGATGAAACCAGAGACTTTTATGGAAACAAACTGGGTTTCACTGAGGGCCGTAGTGCCGAGAACTGGGTCGACTGGAATATGTTTGGCCACCAATTCGTCACCCACCTCAATCCAGCGTTAGGACCTGAGGGAAAGGTGCCCGCTCTATACAACCCGGTCGACAACCACGGAGTGCCGATTCCTCACTCCGGAGTGATCATGCAGTTCGAAGACTGGGAAGGATTTGCCAAGCGCTTGGAGGGTGTCATCACTGATTACATCATAGAGCCCTATATTCGCTTCAGGGGTCTGCCTGGCGAACAAGGGACACTCTTCTTTGCCGACCCCTCCGGCAACGCTCTCGAGTTTAAAGGATTTCGGGATATTGAGACTGAATTGTTTAAGAAATAAGGGCATGGACCGGAATTCTCCGTGACAATGCAAGAGAGCGCGGTTAATAATTAAAGTTCTCCCTCAAAACGCTCCATCAATCTCCCCAACCTTTAGAATCACTCTGTGAACGTCTCTAAAAAAACTACCTCTGCGGCTATTGCCGTACTCCTATTCTCCATCCCCTCCTTCTTTGCTCAGGACACCGAATTTCAGGTGCAATCCATCACCGTCGACCCAAACGGTAATCTCGCCATTGAGTTTCCCTCGGCCGATGGTTCCTATTACTTGCTTAAACGAGGTCCTACCGTGGACGTCACCGACACGGGTATCGATGGCCAGATCGGTGTGAACGGCACAGGCACGCTCCGTGACGTAACTGTCAATGGAATCAACCAGGCATTCTACGTGATCGAAAAAATCTCAGTC
>CALGUT010000218.1 GCA_937920335.1 uncultured Opitutales bacterium | reverse complement strand
ATAGGCCTAATAAATAAGTGGGTGGTGAAGTTGATCCTGAATTCAAAGAAAGAACGGTTGGTGAAACCTACAGCGATCAATCAAGCTCAATATCCGGTTATCATTGGCACACCATGGGAGCCGTGTATTCAAAGGCCCTGCTCAATAGAGTTGGTCCATGGAATGAGGAACTCACCGGTTCCCAAGACTGGGAATTCCAGGGAAGAGTCAAATTGTGGGCGCATAACCGACAGTTTTCGGACTGTCTCGTTGGTTATTGGAGGCAGCACTCGGGGGATCGAGTTGGCGCATCAGAATTCCGGAAAGACTATGTGGACAGCGTCATCAAAGCATGTTTCTCCCTTTGGGATCTTTCGAAAGAACATAATGCATTGAGTACACAATTGCAGCGAAACCTCGGAAAAAAAGTATTTCGCCATAGCCTTGAATTCGGAGCTCATGGAGCACCTGCTGAACGCAATAAATCCCTCAAAGAATTGGCAAAGCGGTCCAAGGGATCATTGTTTAATAGAATACTTGCAGCATGGCGACACCTTCCATCGTGCCTGGACAAAAGTTTCTACAATCTCTTACAAAAGACCAGCCGAAGCGAATAATTGCTTGAATTCGGAGGTTCGAAAACGGCTTAACGGTAATCGCCTACTCGACTAACCTCGCCCACTACGTTGATTGTCAGATATCGGGAAACTCGAACGATTCCATAAGCGATATTCATAGCATTAGCTGAAAAAACCTGATCTCGATTATCAGCGGGCGATCGCATCAATCACCTTCTCGATAATTGCCACCTTCTTTCGTTCCCTTAACTATGAAAATCGATCTTAATCATCATCGGTACCAATAATTCTATCGACTCCGTGAACCTCTAATGACCGATCAACGAAAACCGTTTAAAAGCCCCCCCAAGCGCTATCACCCTCGCGGTGTCACCATACTGTACGAAGATCACGATGTTCTCGTAGTTGAAAAAGCGAGTGGTATTCTCACCGTCAGTACTGATCGCCCACGAGAAAACACGGTTTACTTCCTCCTAAACGAATATGTTCGTAAAGGTGACCCGAAGTCACGAAAGCAAGTCTTTGTCGTACATCGCCTCGATAAAGACACTTCAGGTGTGCTTGTCTTCGCGAAGACCCTGATTGCAAAGCGATTTTTGCAGGACGAATGGGCTGGATTCAAGAAGACTTATTACGCCGTAGTCCACGGGCACCCAGCTGAAAAAGAGGGAATTATAACCTCCTACTTAGCCGAGAATAGAGCCTACAACATGTACTCTGTTTCGGACCCTTCGAAAGGAAAACTAGCCAAGACCGGCTACAAGGTCCTAAAGGAAAACAAACGCTACTCACTGCTTGAAATTAATCTGCTAACGGGCCGTAAGAATCAGATACGTGTCCACTTTGCTGAAAAGAACCACCATGTCGTCGGAGATAAGCTATACGGACTGAAAAAGGAGCGTGGAGCAAAACGACTCGCACTACACGCAGGGTCACTCACTTTCCAGCATCCTCATTCCAAAGAAGAAATGACTTTCAGCACGAAGATTCCGTCCTATTTTCGGACACTTCTTCAATCAGCAGATGAGAGTCACGCTTCAGACTAAGTTTTATGCCTAATCAATCGTCCAACGACCCGCTCCACGGAATCACTCTTGAGAAGATTATTAAGAACCTCGTCGAATACTATGGATGGGATGAGCTGGGGAAACTCGTTAAAATCGACTGTTTCAATATTGATCCCTCGATTTCATCGAGCTTGAAATTCCTCAGAAGAACTCCTTGGGCTCGAAAGAAAGTTGAAACCCTTTACATAAAGACACTGGAAAACGAAACGCCTTCCGACAAGGATTCGGATTCACTGGAAGACTGATTTTCTTGCAGAGCTCTGTAACAATACTACGAAAAGAAGACTCCTTTGTGTTTTCTTTTCGAAAGCCTCAACCGGCGCGTACGGAATGAGTGGATGAACAAACTTTGCATCTTCGTTGGCATGGTCCTTGTTGGCTACGTCGGTTGGTGGCTTGGAGATAAGATGGGAATGATCTATGCGTTCGCTCTCGGTTCCTTTGGAAACCTTCTAGGAATCTACGTAGGGTGGAAGATCAATAAAGACTGCCTCAGTTAGAAACAAGACGATCCAGTTTACGGTTCTATTTCTGAAACAAGGCGACATAGGCTTTGAACACCAAGAACCCACTGTTGCCGGTAATCGCTGTTTCAAACAAAATTTCCTTCGCGAGCAACTCCTCGACAATCCCGCCGACCGCTTCTCGCTCTAGTTCCAGCTGATCACTCAATTCTTCGACGGTCACAATGGGCTTCCTGAACAAATAGTCGATTACCCGACCAGAATTCGCTGATCGATCATCTGGAGTACCTGCGGCCGCATGAGTCGACTCACGCAATGCATGGGCTGCTTTCAAGGTATGCGTGGCGTGTTTAGCAGTCTTCTCAACCGCTGTAAGAAAGAACCGGACCCAATGATCAAGCTCGCTCATCCCGGCGACTCGAGTCAGTGCATCGTAATAATCATCTCGAAACAGCTCAAAATAGCTGGATACATTGAGCAAAGGCTCCTTCAAAAGGCCTTTCTGGGCTAAAAACAGGGCTATAAATATTCGACCCACTCTTCCATTTCCATCGAGAAACGGATGAATCACCACAAATTGATAGTGGCTGATCGCCAACCGAATCAGATCGGGGGCTTCCATCGTTTCCTCGTGCCAAAAAGCTTCTAAATCCGTGGTCAGTATCCCGAGATCCCCCTGATGCGGCGGAATGAACAGTGCATCTGAAAGTGACCCTGAACCGATCCAGTTTTGACTCCGCCGAAACTCACCAGGTGTTTTTTGATCGCCACTTACACCGGCCAACAGTGTCTCATGGGCATGGCAAAGGAGACGGTTAGACAGCGGAAGTTCCTCCAGTTCAAAGAATACCCGGTTGATAGCGGTTTGGTGATTGCGAACGTCCTCCCAAGCATCCCGGCGATAAGAATCAATGGCTTCCCTATCATCAAGTATCGCCTCATCCAGTATGGTCCCATTGCCTTCGATACGACTCGACGCGAGTGCCTCCTTCAATACGAACATAGGACGAAAGAGTTCCAGATCCGGAACTGCCGTCGATAAGCCGCTCAACTCGCCCACACGATAACTGGCTTCAGCCAGCAGCATATCAATCTTTGGATCGTCCCACTGCCAATTGTCATTCACGGGAGTTGGGAAGAAACTGCGGTATTCAAATTGTTCAACCCAGGTCCCGGATCTGAATTTGGAAATATTCATTCCAAAAAGTGAGTTTCAATTTGCTCGTTTTGCAACCGCCATGGATTACACCCATCGTCCCAGCTAAAAATCGCTCTTAATCCCCGAAGGAACCCAGTCCTACGAGCACCATGTTCAGGACTCCTTCACTACGAGAACGCTCGATATTTACCTCAAAGACTACTTCCCAGTCATTTTGTCCCTCTCCGTCGATCAAAGTCTGCCGAACCGTCCAAAACAGCCTGTCTTCAGACTCTTCGATCCGCGTGTTCCCGTGAGATCGTGCTTCAGGATCCAGGCGTATCCATTTCCTCGATTCAAAATACGGTTCGAAGAGTTTTTCCAACTCCATATCCGGATACCGAACTGTATCTGGAGTTTCGAACAATGCATTCAAAGAGTATTGCTCTGCCAACGTTTCGTACTGGCGACTCGCCAACATCCGTACGACCGAAAACACCTCATTTCTGATCAAACGTGTAAAGTCGGCCTTTGACCGTGTGATATCGATCGGACCATCCGTCTCAGGAACCTCTCCCATCGCAGCAGCTTGATAATCAGGATTTTTCAATCGTTCCCACTCGTCCAACAGACTGGAATCCACCTGCCGTAACAGGTGCTCGAAGTAGGTAATTGCGTCCTGCACCGATTCCGTTTTGAACTCGGGAGGCACCGTGTTCTCAAGCACGCGATAAACCTGCGATAAATGCCGAAGCAATAAACCTTCAGATCGGCCCAATCCATACAACTTGATATAATCGGAAAAACTACTAAACCGTTCGAACATTTCCCGGGCGATTGACTTGGGTCGAATATTCTCCCGTCCTACCCAAGGATGCGCCGCAGCAAATTCATTAAACGTGTCGTAGATAAACTCGGCATCCGGTTTCGGATGCTCGACACCCTCCAGTCGCTCCATGCGTTCTTCATATTCGACACCCGAAGCTTTCATTTCAGCAACCAGCTCATCCTTTAGTTTGTCGACCTGCTTCATCAAAAGGGCTTTCGGATTCTCCAGAATC
>CALGUT010000217.1 GCA_937920335.1 uncultured Opitutales bacterium | reverse complement strand
ATTCAATCAACGGTTCAACATTCTTTCTAAACTATTCAGGGGCCGATTTCATATTGGGAACCAATGATGATAGTATTATTCCAGGAGGAGTTTTAGAGACATTTTCCGGCAACAATCTTCTCTACCTGAAATTCCCCACTGTTCTGGAAGCCGGAGTCTACACAATCAATATCGATGCTCCAGCGTCAGATCTGAAAGGAAACGAATTCGACACACCGTTCTCGGGGAAGTTTACCATTTTTGGAATCAATGACACCGACAGCGATGGTGACGGCATTCCAGATGAAATTGAAGAGGCCATGGGGTACAACCCACTTCATGTTGATAGTGACGGCGATGGCACGGTGGATGGTGAAGAAGATTTTGATCAAGACGGATTGACCAACCTGGCCGAAGTCGTCCTTGGTTCCGATCTGACAAAAACAGATACCGACGGGGACAGCCTAAGCGATTCAGAAGAGGCCAACCTAGGCACCAGTCCTATCCTTCGAGACACAGACGGCGACGGACTGGATGACGATGACGAGATCAACGATGACCTGAATCCACTTAATCCCGATACAGACGGCGATTTACTGGATGATGGAACAGAGTTCAGGCATGGTTACGACCCGGCCGTCGCGACCAGACTCCAACACTCAGTATCGTCCCCGGTTATTATATACTTTAAAGAAGATAGTGAAGATGCCGAAAACCTGGGAGCTGTTAGCAAACCCGTAGCCCACGAAAACCAATGATGAAGACAACCCACTTCCATCATTCGTCTATTTCTCGAAAGGCTCTACTGTGGGTCGAAATCCTCCTTACTCTTACGTGCTCGAGCGCAATCGGGCAGACCAATTCCTTCGACAGTGGCTCAACTGGAACTGATGGCGCATTGTTTATTAACGGAGCCCAAGCCCCCTTTGAAGATTTTGCAACCGTCTATGATGAAGCGAGAAATGAGCTTCTGGTATTTGGAGGCCAAAGGTATAACTCGCCCCATATAGAGTCAGACCAAACCTATACCTTCAATGGCACAAATTGGACACGGAAACGTCCTGCTAATTCACCGCCCGCAACGGATCAGGGCATGGCCATTGCTTACGACTCTGGTAATGAAAAAGTGGTTCTCTACCTAGGACGAGTTTTTAACCAGTTGAGTTGCTGGACGTGGGACGGATCGGATTGGTCAGAGATTCTGCCTCCCGATCTAGAACGGCCATTTGAGATTTTTGATATGGTCTATGATGCTGCACGCTCAGAGATTTTATTTGTAGCCAAGGATTATGGCGGAACCGAATTGGAGACCTGGGGGTTTGATGGAACCACCTGGGTTGAGAAATCTCCGGCCACCAGCCTCCCAGCCAGAAACGCATTGGCGCTATCCTATGACCCAACCTTGCAAAAGCCCATATTACTGTTGCGAGTCAGTTCGAGTGAAACAGAGACTTGGACTTGGGATGGTAACGATTGGACTCTGATAGAAATGGATCCGATAGAACTCGATTTGTTTTCTGGATCTCTCCTTTACGATGGCCGAACCAACACTACTATTTTTCTGGAGGATTATGGAAACTATAGTTTCACAGGCAGTGAATGGATACCATTAACCAACGTTCCAGAGATTTTCTCAACCGGTATTGAAGCAGCAATTTATGATCCGGGCTTAAACGCGCTGCTCAGTTTAAACGGAATTTTCAGAACGGATTCCGGGGGTGCCCAACAACGCAATGAAACCTGGGCCTGGAATGCGGATGACTCAACTGAAAGACTGACCTCCGGTTTCTATACCATTGACATGACAACCAAGCCAGATGGCGTGTGGAATTACACAACTATCGACATAGGCCCCAACGTTGAAGTTACCTTCAACAACAACGAGGCCAATACCCCCCTCCGCTGGCTTGCCTCTGGAAACGTCACCATTGAAGGAACCGTAAATATTTCGGGGAAAGTCAGAGAAGAGCCCGACCTATTCCCATACTTCAAAGGCCTCGGAGGCATTCCCGGCCCGGGGGCATATCCTGGAGCAACTGGAGGCCCCTACGGCTCGGCACTTCGCGTTCCTGGCGGTGGCCCTGAAGGAGGTTTATATACCGGCGTGAACGGCACGCAGAACGCTAGCTTTAAAAACTACGGCAATCCCTGGTTATTCCCGCTTATCGGCGGATCTGGAGCCGGTGGTTTTGGTAATTCTTCTTCGGGCGGAGCTGGTGGTGGGGCGCTGATGATCGCTTCCAGCGATACCATAAATGTCCTAGGCGAAATCCTGGCCGAAGGATCTACTCAAATCAATACGAACTCCGGCACTGGTTCGGGCGGGGCCGTTCTTCTTCGCGCAACCACTATCAAAGGCAGTGGCACCCTAGCAGCGAGCCGAATACGTCTGGAAGCTTGGAAGCGTCAGTTGGACGACCTGAAAATCACACCCGTCGGAAACAACCTCTTCACAGCCTTCACCAAAGGAGACCCGCTGCTTCCTGTTAATCTCGGAGAAAACCCATCCCGCCTTTGGGTCCACTCGATCAACGGAGTGCTTCTTCCCTCGCAACTCTTAAGCCCGGACACACAACTGGAAGCCGATGCTTACATATCAGGCGGAGGTACCGTCCCTATCGTCATTAAGGGAGAAAATATTCCCGAGATGGCTGAAGTATCTGTAAAGATCAGTCTACAAGACCTGACGATTCTCGAACCCGAAGCAGCGACTTACACTGGAGGGCAAGCAACGATCAATGTCGATCTTCCCACCGGCTTCGGAGCCATCACTGCAACCGCCAAATTCCCTGTCGATACTCAATAATGATACCCGTATACAGACAGTGGATACAGACAATAAGAAAAATAAGCATCCATGGCTACACACTCCTAGTGACCCTGTGCGCATTCTCAAATCTTCAGGCTGCCAACTCAGACCTTTCCTACACCAGCCCCTCTACAGGAGCCGATGGGCCACTATCAATCCCTGGAACGCTCCCACTATTCGGGACAGACTCCACGCCTATTGAGTTGGCTTACGATGTGGCTAACGGTTACTTAATGGCGGTGGCAATTCCCACCGAAAGCTCTCAATACCTCCAAACATTCGCTCAAAAGGACGGGAAGTGGGAGTATCTCAAATATCAGAACCGCTATCTTGCGGAGGTAAAACTCGTCTATGATGCAGCCCGAAATGAAGTGCTTCGAATTGGCGGCTTTTTTACAAGTAACGATTCCTATACCTTCCCACTCGATTACTGGAACGGAACCGAATGGGTCAACAAACCCTTTCAAGAAACCAGACCCTCTTCACGTTCATCCATTGGAGCAGCTTTCGATTCAGCCAGAGGTGAAGTAGTCATTTTCGGAGGCGTCAACAACGATGGAGAACTCAACGATACCTGGGTTTGGAACGGTACTAACTGGACAGACAAGACTCCAGGAACCAGTCCGAATCCCCGGCAATGGCCATCCATGGCATTCGATGCTGCACGAGGAGAAGTTGTCATGTTCGGAGGGAGGTATGAAAACGATACCTGGACCTGGAATGGAACCATCTGGACAAAAGAGTCTCCTTCCAATGTTCCGCCCAGCAAAGAATCATCATCCATGGCCTACGATCCCAACCGCCAAGTGATCGTGCTATGCCTTTCCGGAAGCGGAGGAGATTTAGAAACCTGGGAATGGAACGGTTCTGATTGGACGGAAATCGATTCATCCAGCGATCCTGGAGAACGCAATTTTCATGGCCTCGTTTACAATCCCGAAACCTCGAGCGTTCAAATACACAACGGCGAATACACGAACAACTACGACCGCAACGGAGATAGTTGGTCCTGGAACGGATCAAGCTGGGATCCTCTAAGCGTATCGCCCTATACTTTCGACATGTCAGTAAAACCCGACGGTATCTGGAATTTCACTACCATTGACGTAGGCAACGCTGAGGTGCGATTTACTAAAAACCCAGCCAACACACCTGTTGTTTGGCTGGCAACGGGTGATGTGAACATAGACGGCCACCTCAATCTGGATGGCACCACAGCTTAT
>CALGUT010000216.1 GCA_937920335.1 uncultured Opitutales bacterium | reverse complement strand
TTATGAGTCATCGTCTCGGTATTTTCGAGAGTCCAAGATTGGAGTAAACGTGGTCTTCGAATAAATTTACGAGAAGCGAAATCATCATCCCACGGGGGTTCGATAATCCGGTTACGTGACGGTCACCTGTCTTTAACCTCGAAATGGTATCGGCCGGTTCTTCAAGATCTGTTTCCCAAGTCCGAATTATGAAAAACCGTATACTGTATTTCCTGGGTATTTCCCTAGTCGTTATGTCCGTCCTTTCTACTCCGTTTTTGACGGCTCAACCCAACTTCCCCGAAGAAGGTCGTTGGTCGGTTGCCACGGATTGGTTCGCTGGTTGGCCGTCTGATTGGCACCATGTCCAGGTGGCTTCGAGTCGGGTTGTGGGTGAATGGAAGATTGAAGAAGGTGAGTTGCTGTTGCCATCGGGTTTGCTCAAACTCCGGGATGCATCTCGAATCGTGGATGAAGCGACTGGACTTATGGAAGTGCGTCGCCGCTGGGACTGGATGGGGGATGAGCCTTTGGAGAAAGTGACACTGAGTGTTCGTGTATCTATAAATGGCATGCAGGAAGGACGCCCGTTTTTGCCGGGTATCAGTTATTATGATAATCCTGCGGGCCAGTCGGTGGATCCGACGAGGATTCCTGTTATTCAAGCTGCTGAAGTAAACCGCCGTGGGTTTTATGAAGAGCATCGGTATCCGATGACCTTTGCCGCGGCTGAAGGAGAGATCGATGGCAGACTCTCGGTTGCTGCGTTACATAGTATTCCGTCGCCGGTGGCCCGTGGACATCAGTACGACCAATGGTGGTCTCTGGGGATCGAGTATGTCGAAGGGGAGGTAGAGCTCGCTCTCTACACAGGTCCGGTTGCATCTAATGGTAAAAATGCCATCATTAAAGGTCATCAAAAGAAGTTTCACGACTACGACGAAGCCTGGATGACACTTCTACCGGAATCGACTGTGGAGAAAACTTTCTTTGTGGAAAATGCTCCGGTGGGCCAGCGTGGAGCAGGTTTTCAGACACCGCTTTGGACATCCATCAAACTAGTCAATCCGTTTAATCCAGATAGCTTCCCTCCTTTAAAGGAAGTTATAGCCCGTAAATTTGCCGACTCGCTGGAACGCTGGCAGGAGAGCTCCGACTATGCGGGCATCAAAGCATTTCCAGCAGAGCGTAAGTGGATCGATCTCGCTTGGGCCGGGCAGTCCGAAGCTTATGCCTTTCCGTTTCTTCGTTTGGGAAATGAGTTCGGTTTGCCCGATATTGATGGCTATGTGCAGCGGGGTATAGATTTCATAACAACGTCTCCCTTTACGGAGGATGGATTCTCGATTCGTTATGACTACGGGCAAAAGAAATGGCTTGAACGCCGTAACCCGCTATCACAGGGACAAGCCGTTAATAACTTGCTCGATGCCTTACGGCTTGCTCGGGAGAACGAAGCAATCAACACCTCCAAGTGGGAGGCCTTTTTGAAGCAAGCCTGCAACTACCATGCTGATCAAGTCCTGGCTACTGATTGGAAACCAGTCTCCACGAACGAAGGGTTTCTAATCGCGCCGCTGGCCAAGGCTTCGGAATTATTAGAGGAGCCTCGCTACCTGGAGGCGGCCTTGAAAGCGGGTGAACATTATCGCGGCCGTCATCTCTCCATGGACGAACCGTATTGGGGTGGCACCCTTGATGCGCGTTGTGAAGATAAGGAAGGCGCCTGGGCAGCCCTGCAGGGATTTTTAACGCTTTACGAAGTGACCCAACAACAGGCCTACCTCGAAGCCGCTATTCATGCCGGCGATGTTGTGCTGAGTTACGTGTATCTATGGGATGTCGATCTACCCAAGGGACGCTTGACCGACCACGCATTCAAGACGCGTGGCTGGACCACGGTGTCTGCTCAAAACATGCACTTGGATGTTTATGGTGTTCTTTGCACGCCTGCCTTTTGGAAACTCGGCAACTACACAGGCAATACCGACTATCATAAAATGGCCCGCCTTATGTTGGTTACCTGTGGCCAACTCCTCGATCCGCTCGGCAGTCAAGGCGAGCAAATACACCAAACCAACTACGCTCAACACTACGATTACAACTCTCTCGAAGGCGTCCGTGGCGATTACGTTGAACAGTGGAATGTGTATTGGGTTTCCGCACACTTCCTTGTTGCTGCTTCCCAATTGGATGAGTTGGGAGTCGCTTGGGAAACTTGGTGATCTGAAATACCCGCGTCCTCTAGCTCTTAAAGCGAACATGCTTGGCTCGGCCTGTTAATTTTGGCGATGCTAGCCAAAGACTGTGTTTCCGTCCCGGTTTGCTCCTGACCAACCAAACCCGTCACAAATGTCAGAATGGCATTTACTCACGGCAAAAGGTGGTATTGCGTCTGTCGATCAGAATTAACGAATGAAAACACTACTGAAAATCTCTATAATGGCCGTGGCTGCCGTTGCGCTAGCCGCGTGCGAATCGGTTAAATACCAGACCAAGGCTACTCCGGATATCGATTTTTCCAAATATGAGTCCTTCTCATTTCTACCGTTGCCAGAAGTAATTCGTGGAGTAAATCCCGAAGAGATCACCGCTGCAGGTAAGTTTGCACAGCAAATCATAAAGGCAGACTTGGTGGCTAAAGGTTACACCTACACAGATCGAGAATCGGCAGATGCAGTGATCAATATCACCGGCTCAGTGGTTCCAAAAGTTTTGGTCTCGCAGCACGGTTACAGCCCGATGGATGTAAATACTGGCTTTGATGGGTACGGGAATACGGTTAGCTATTACAATGTAGCCGATTATTTTGGAACGGACATCGAAGTGAAAGACAAAGGAACTTTGATGTTGGAATTCTACGACAACGAAACGAAAGAAGTGATTTGGGTCGGTTGGGGAACCGGAAAGGCTGCTGCCGGTGGCCCGCGTGTTGATAAAGTTAAAGAGTCAGTCGAGGGAATTCTTAAATATATTCCAGCGATGTAGTAGAAGGACTCAAGGGATTTAGGACTGCTTGATTCCTAGAGATTTGAATAGCGTGAGTTTGAGAGAAATACGAATCATATGAGAGCTAATCGAGTTCTGATTGCGTCCTAACCGACTGTCTGAATCCCCCCTGGCATGGAAGATAACCAAATAGAGCCCAGCCTAAAGACCTACTCTCTAGAATTTGGCACCTTCGATATCTACGACAATTATATCTTGGGTGTCCCCAATCAGGATGCGAATATGGGGATTGATGAGGCGCGCAAAATAATCGACGCCGTCGGGTACCATTTTACGGGTCCGTTCGGGTATATTGGGA
The DNA here is from genome assembly GCA_937920335.1 of uncultured Opitutales bacterium. Taxonomy (GTDB): domain Bacteria; phylum Verrucomicrobiota; class Verrucomicrobiia; order Opitutales; family UBA2995; genus UBA2995. The sequence goes on along the minus strand of CALGUT010000216.1, from coordinate 4,459 downwards.
ATAGGAAAAACTATAATTCTGTGGATCCTATGGCCTATTTATTTGCCGTTCGCGAGGTTCCTCATTTCAGGGTCATGGGCGTCGTAAATTACTCTGCTCTCGGTGAACGCTTTTTGGAGATAGAAAGAGTAGTGGCAGAGTCTGCTGACCTTAAATTCAATACCTTCTCAAAGCTCGGTGAGGCTGTGACCTGGGTGAATGATAGGCTCCGAACTATTTAAGGAGTATTCGAACCTTATTCTTCCTATTGGAAAAATGGTTGGAGGGCCTCTTCAACAGCGCTCTCTACCAATAGTGGCATCTGAACATCAGGGATACCGTCGATATCGCGGACCGCATAGCTGCGGTATACCAGCTGGTTCTTTTGAGTATCGATTACGTCGATTACGATCGCTCCTTTTTCAAATTGATCACGATTCTTTCCTTTAACCACGCCGCGCTTGTGAGCGATATTAGCGATATCGTTTCCAGCTTTTCCGTAACCAAAATAAGTATCAATTCTGGCGGTAGTTACGTTATCTTGTCTGAGGAGTAAGTAGCCTACAATTAAGTCTGCGTTGTCGTCGTCTCGAGCAATGGAATTTGCCCCGAGCTTTTGGGTGATGCAGCTTTGAATTACCGAGTCGATATCATCGGATTCTTCCACAAAGTCGTAATCAGGATTTAAATCTACTTTTATAAATCTAAAAGAGGAAAAGCCCTCACTGGTTCCTTTGGGTAAATCAATCGATTTACACCCCAGATTAAACATAATGGTGCTGGCAAGCAGCGCAATAAACAGGCTTTTCATAGGTTGAGGTCATACCGCATATGGGCGGTGAGAAAAGATAAATGTAGTAGAATCAATCGTGACCGATATATTAGATGCTAATCGAGTGAATGTATTTGGATAGGACTATTCAGATCTGGTTCTATATCAACGTGAGGAGTCTTAAGCTTCGAGTTAGATTCCAGTAGGAGCACTATTTCTCATGGGCGTGAAGACGGTCGTTTGAGCCCTTATTGGAGTGATTACTATCGCTTGTCCAAGATCGCTTCCATTTGATCCATGATGGTGTTCATTCGGTCAACTAGAGCTCGGTAGGGATCTGGCTTCGAGAGATCCACGCCTGCTTTTTTAAGAAGTTCGTGTGGATAGTCAGAATCACCGTCTTTCAAGAGCTGAATGAATCGGTCCACTGCAGGTTGGCCTTCTTCGATCATGTTGTAGTAGAGGGCGGTGCCGGCGGTCTTAGAGGTGGCATATTGATACACATACATATTATAGTAGAAATGAGGTATAAACATCCACTCGCGGGTGTAGGCGTCGTCGATGATGACCACGCCTTCATCATGTCCATGGTACCGACGTACTATCTCTGCATACATGGTGGTGATCTTTTCTCCGGATAGGGCTTCACCGTGTTCAATGGCTTCGTAAAGGGACAGCTCGAATTCCGCGAACATCGTCTGCCGGAAGAAAGTGCCGCGCATACCTTCCAGACCATTTCCGAGGTAGGATAGGCGTTCGTCATCGGATGTGGCGCCTTTTATGGTGTCCTCTTCGAGAAGAAGTTCGAGGGAGGTCGATGGGATTTCAGCAATGAAGGTCGAGTATCCAGCTGTCTCATACGGTTGTTCTTGCTGCGCATACAGTGTGTGCATCGCATGTCCCCATTCATGGGCAAAGGTGGATACCGCGTCGTAGGTGCCATCGAAGTTGAGCAGCAGGTAAGGGTGCACATCGAAGGCGGAACGATTTTGGTAAGCGCCCGAACGTTTGCCGGGTTGCGGATAAACGTGCATCCAGCGTTGGTCCATGGCATGCTTCTGCATATCTACCCAGTCGTCGCCAAATATCGACATGGCGTCGAGGGTCATTTCTTTAGCCTGTTCCAGATCGAATTTCTGATCGAGAGAGACGAGGGGTGGGTAGATGTCGTAGTAGTGCATCTGGTCGATTCCGAGCATCCGTTCGCGGAGCTTGAAATAGCGGTGCAGGGTGGGAAGTGCGTTGTTCACTTCGCGTACGAGTGTGCGGTAAATTTCTTCGGGAAGGTTGTCTTGGAACAACTCGCGTTGCAGGACGCTTGGATAATTGCGTGCCTTTGCCAAAAACACTTCGGCCTGAATGTGAGAGCTAAGTGTCATGCCTATGGTGTTTTCATACTCCGCCCATTTACCCCAGTAGGTATTGAATACCAGCTTACGGTCATTGCGATTTTCACTCTGGCGGTTGGTTGAGTAACCTTGGGAATTAATGGTCACTGTTTCGCCGTTGGAGAGTTCGATTTTCGACCAGGGAATTTCCGCATTGGCGAGCAGACCGTAGACATTGTAACCCGCCTGAAGTGGTTGTCCGGCGGCGGCCAGGATTTGCTCGGCTTCATCGCCTAAGGTGTGTGGTGCGTTGCGCAACGTGTTGTCGAGTTGATGAGCAAACGGTTCGAGACGAGGCTCCTGTTGCTGGTAAGCCTCAATCGTTGCGCGACCCAACGCTAAAATCTCGGGGTCGATCCAGGATGCCGCTTCTGAGACTTTGCCATACATTTGGAGTGCGAGCTGCCGCTTCTCCTGGTTGGGCGCTATGCGTAAGTCCTCGTCGGCTCGCAGGCTGGCGTAGGCGTGCACGCGACCGGCCGTACGATAGAGGTCAGACACCATTTGAAGTGTTTCATAAAACTGCTCTGCTCCTTGGCCCAAAGTTCCCTTGCGAGACTCCAGGGTTCCGAGCCATCCCAGAACACCTTCGCGAGCTGCTGTCCAGGCTTCGTCGTCCGGATAAAGATCTGTGAGATCCCACACAGTTGCAGGATCGGGCTCAGTGGCGTGGCTAGCCGCGGATGACTGCAGGTTTAGGGAGAAAACGGAAAACGTTAGTGATAGTCCGAAGCTGAGAAATGTCGCGGGTTGTGGTATGCGCATGGAAGGTATGTGGATTGATTTTGTTTTCCATGACAAGTGGAAGATCGAATTTGTTCAATGACTTTGAACCGAAGGTTGATTTTGAATGAAACAGGATTGTCACGGAAAGAGTGGTTTTAAGCGTTGTCGCAAAGGGATCGGTCTATAGAATTCTATCCACTAAAATGACTACCCCATATTACTCACTCTCCGATTCTCATCTTATCAATCGCCGCAAGTTTTTGCGCTACACAAGCTCTTTAGCTGCCGCTGCTGCCTGGTCGTCAGTTGCTCACGGAGCGACTGCAAAGAAGCCCAAATTGAGTGGTTATCCGTTTACGCTGGGCGTTGCCTCGGGAGACCCTGCACCGGATGGCATGGTGTTGTGGACGAGACTGGCTCCAGAACCTTTGACCGGTGGTGGTATGCCTATGGAACCCGTTGAAGTTTCCTGGCAGATAGCGGAGGATGAGCATTTGAAGAAAATCGTTAGGAAAGGCACTACGATTGCGACTCCGGATTGGGGGCATTCGGTGCATGTTGAGCTGGAAGGCCTGCGTCCTGATCGCTGGTATTGGTACCAATTTAAGGTCGGGAATGATACGAGCCCGGTGGGTCGGACCCGGACGACTCCTGCCTACCACACCACACCAGACGAGCTGCGGTTTTCATTTGTATCCTGTCAGCATTACGAGTCGGGATATTACACGGCCTACGATCACCTGACTGAAGAGAGCCCTGACCTGATCGTGCATCTTGGCGACTATATCTATGAGTATAAAGGGATCGATGGACGGGTGCGCAAACATACGGGTGACGAAATAATGTCGGTGGAAGATTATCGGAATCGCTACGCGCTTTATAAATCCGATCCTTCATTGCAGGCCGCTCACGCTGCTGCTCCGTGGCTGGTAACTTGGGATGATCATGAGGTCGATAACAACTATGCCGATGAAATTTCTGAACAAGCGGATGTCAGTCGTGAGGCGTTGCTTCAGCGCCGCGCAAATGCCTACAAAGCCTATTACGAGACGATGCCATTGAGAAAGGCGCAGCTTCCGCATGGTCCGGATATGCCGCTCTATCGGAATGTGTCTTACGGTGACCTCGCGTATTTTCATGTTCTCGATACGCGTCAGTACCGGAGTGATCAGCCCTGTGGGGATAGGAACCAGCCACCGTGTCCCGAGGTCATGGATCCGCGGGCAACGTTGCTTGGATCTCACCAACGAGAATGGATGATGCATAGTATGCGTAACTCCAAAGCCAAATGGAATGTGTTGGCTCAACAGGTGATGATGGCACGAGCCGATCGGAAACCGGGTGAGGAGATCACAATCAGTATGGATCAGTGGCCCGGTTACGAGATGGAACGCCGTCGCATATTAAAATTTATCAAAGACGAGCAGGTGAACAACAGCGTCGTGCTCACGGGAGATATTCACCGGAATTGGGCCAATGAGCTTGTCACGGATTTTGACCAATTAGATGGCAAGAGCGTCGCCACGGAGTTTGTTGGAACGTCGATCTCATCTGGGGGAGATGGACAGGATCAGCCCAAAGATGTCGACGCGTT
>CALGUT010000215.1 GCA_937920335.1 uncultured Opitutales bacterium | reverse complement strand
AGGAGCTTGCATATCCGAAACCAATCCCCATTGAAATCTCGAAACCAACCGACTTTCCAGCTTTGCAATCTCACTGGCTGGACGATCACTGGTCAGGAAGATCTGCTTTCCTGATTCAAAGAGGTCGTTGAAAGTGTGAAAGAACTCTTCCTGGATTCTCTCTTTTCCTGATAGGAAATGAATATCATCAATGAGAAGCACATCTACCGACCGGTAACGCTGGCGAAATTTCACTAATGTATTTTCCTGAATCGCTCTAATAAACTCGTTTGTAAACTTCTCGGTGGAAACGTAAGCCACCTTGGCCAAGCGGTTATTCTTTAGAATGAAATGGCCCACCGCATGCATGAGGTGAGTCTTACCAAGACCCGTATCCCCGTAAATGAAGAGTGGATTATAAGCCTTAGCAGGTGCGTTTGCAATCGCTACTGAAGCCGCATGAGCCAGATTGTTATTCTGACCTACAACAAAGTTCTCGAACGTATTCTTTGGATTGAGGAAATTACCTATTGGTGCACGAATTGCGCCACGGTTAGCAGGGGCCTGCTCAGCGCTCTGCCTGGACACTTCGACTTCACTCTTCATATTTCCAAGGTTCAATTCCCTTTCAGCGGGTTTTTGAGCGTCCTCGAACACCTTAAGCGTAACCTTAATGGGGCGACCTGCCACCAACCGTATCTTCTCCAAAATTAACTCCAAATAGTTGTCAGCAACCCATATTGCTGAAAACTCATTGGGCACTGTTAGGATGACCTCCGCGTCAGTTTCCTGAAGGCAGGACATAGGCTTGAACCACATGTCATACACATCGCCTTTAAACCGGCTCTCCAACTCTGGTTTTACTGCATCCCAGAAACTCTCTACTTTTGAATACTGTGACATTAAATCCCAAAAACCATAGATTTATTCACAGAAGTAATTCCCATCAATTCTGATGGTGCACTTATGCAAGTCGTTTGAGGGAGATGTAGAATACAATAATTCATGGTTGAAGAAAATAGGTAATGGTATCTGGAAAACAGAGAGCCTCTGATTTCGTTAAGTTTTTGATTAAAAGTAGCTTATGGAACTTACGTCTGAAAATCTGGGAAAAAAGAAAGCGACCCAAGATCTGATGGAGAGTCATCAATTCTCAAGTCACCCGCTATACCTATAAAGAATCGCCGTTTTTCACCTATTTTCAAGATGAACTTTCACACAAGTTATTAACAAGCCGATGGTCATAACTTTTTTGAAGAAAAGGTTGATTTTGAAACATGAATTTAACAAAGCCGGAAGCGTATCAGTACTATAGATTTAGGAAACCCGTATTCACATTCAGATGACAGAATCAGGTCTGAAAATACTTCTCAAACGACCCGTTCTACTGGAAAATTTATTTTCGTTCTACGCCCGAGACTGATTCGCCATGTGATCAATCAAACGTTGATTAAAGTCATTGGCTGAATCATGACCCATTATTTTCGCAGCACGTACCATCGCAGCGACTTCAACCAAACGCGCAAGGTCTCTTCCAGGTCGAATAAAAATTTCTATGTGAGGCACATCGATACCCATGATGGTAAAGTAACTCTCTTCCAAACCTGTACGATCTTCTTCATGCCCAGGGGCCCATTCATTAAACGATACCACCAGATCTATTCGCTTCTCTAGTCTAACATTCCGGATTCCAAACAGCTCACCTACATTGATGATTCCAATACCACGACACTCCATGTAGCCTCGATTGAGTTCGGAGCTATTCGCGAGCAGTTCCTTTTCATTAATCAGTTTTATGTAAGTCAGGTCATCAGCAACCAAGCTATGGCCTCTTTCAATAAGCGCCAACGCACACTCACTCTTACCGATACCGCTCTTTCCACGAAGGAACGTCCCGATACCTTTAATATCCAACATGGTACCGTGCTCAGTTACCGTCGGTGCAAACTCATACTCTAAGAGCACCGTCGCTGCAGTGACGATGTCTTTGGAACTCATGGGAGAACGAAACAATGAGATATCATAGCGATTGGATATCTCGATCATGATCCGAGTAGGCTCAAGGTCGCGTGAAACGATAATGCAAGGGATCTCGAGTTCGGCGAATTTTAAAAGGATGTCCTCTTGTTCAGCGTGAGAGAGAGTTTCCATATAAGCCATCTCTCCGGCGCCAAACAGTTGTATTCTCTCTGCTGCAAAAAAATTTAGAAATCCACTCAGCGCGATACCGGGACGGTTGATACTTTTTTCCTTAATAACCTTTTTTAATCCTTCGTCTCCCGCCACCAGTGATAGCTTCAGGCTATTTTCAAATTTCGAATAGAAAGATTCAACTTCTATGCTTTCTACAATCTTGGGTTGGGCGCGGAGTTTCATGGCGAGAATTACATGTTGAAATTTTCACCAAGATAAAACTCCCGGCTCACTTCATCGTTGGTTAAAAATTCACTCGTGCCCTCGCGCAGCACCTCTCCATTGTGTAAGAGATATGCTCGATCAACGATACTTAGCGTCTCCCGAACATTGTGGTCGGTGATGAGAATGCCTATACCTTGATCACTGAGTTCCAGAACGATCTTCTGAACCTCGGCCACATTGATCGGATCCACCCCACTAAAAGGCTCGTCCATGAGCAAGAACCTAGGCTCTGTTACCAATGCCCTGGAAATCTCTAACCGCCTCCGCTCGCCTCCACTTAGCGTGTAAGCTTTCTGTTTCGCAATTTGCGTGAGATTTAACTCTTCCAAATGCTTTTCTATCTTTTCCTTCCGGGCTGCTCGATTAATCGGAAGGGTTTCAACGATTGCCTTGATATTGTCATAAACACTCAGGTTCCGAAATACAGACGCCTCCTGCGGAAGGTAACCGATTCCCATTCGGGAACGACGATGCATCGAATACGGAGTTATATCTACATTCCCCACCAGCACTTTGCCACGAGTAGCAGGGATCAGCCCCACAATCATGTAAAAGGTTGTCGTCTTGCCCGCGCCATTAGGCCCTAAAAGCCCAACTACCTCACCGGCCTTAACGTTCACGTTGACCTTGTTAACTACCTTTTTCCCAGAGTAGCTTTTTTCAAGATCGCTGGTAGAAACTGTTATAGGAGAAACCATGCTTTATTCAGGGTTATTCGGTTCGGTCGATTCAGTTTGATCATCAGTTTCTTCAGAATCATCCGTTGACTCAGGGTCCTCCTGGTTGGGGTCTATACCGAGATCTGGAATTGCTCCCAGGCTTACCATGGTACTTCCCTCAACCCGTGCTCTTCTCTCGCCATGAGACCAAGTGATCTTATCCCCGGAAACTCTTCTGTCACCCTCAGTCACAACCGGGTCCTCAGTGAGTAATACGGTCTTATCTTCAGGGAAGAACTCTGCCCTACCACTTTCCGCGGAGCGGCCTTCCTGATTCACTTTCACATTCCCGATCGCGATGATCTTGTTGACCGTACTTGAGCTGGAAACAGTTGCGTCGGTATCGCCAATCTTAATGGCGGTAACCAGCAACTCATCACTCGACATATTCAGATTAGTCCCAACCACTGATAC
>CALGUT010000214.1 GCA_937920335.1 uncultured Opitutales bacterium | reverse complement strand
CACCCAACATCTCCTTGGGGCCAGCTGTCTAAAGGATTCCCAACCCGTCGTAAGTCCAAAACGACTAACAAATTCATTCTCGTTAACCGCAACGGCAAAAAGTTTAAGCGCTAATTCCTATGGCTCGTTCACTAAAAAAAGGTTTTTTTGTAGATCCCAAGTTGATGGATAAGGTAGAGGAGGCTCAACGAGCCAACTTACGTAAGCCACTCAGCACATGGTCGCGTCGCTCAACCATAACTCCTGACTTTGTCGGGCTCACGATCAACGTGCATAACGGAAAGGCGTTTTTGCCCGTGTATGTAACTGAAAATATGGTTGGACACAAATTAGGAGAATTTTCTCCTACTCGCACTTTCAAAAGTCACGGAACTCACACTAAGAAATAATCACGCATGAAATTCAGTAATTGGATACGATTTTTGGCTGTTGCTACTCTGGTTTCCGGAGTCGGTGCGACTGGATTGTACTCAATTAATGAAAACCGGTCGGATCAGTTACACGTAGCCGCCATCGAAGCGGGAGAATTGGCAGATCTAGTGGCTATTAGCGGTGGTCTCCAGCAAGGAATCGAACGCGGTATGCTTTTATCTGTCTTTCGCGAAGGTCGCAAAATCGGTGAGTTGTTGGTAACTCGCTCGGACAAGGACTGTTCCGCTGCACTCATCACTCAAATAAGCCCCAATGAATCTCTGGCAATTGGAGATCGGGCAACACCCAAAGTAAGAACTCTTTAATACCAAGTAATCATGGAAGTCCAGGCACTCACAAAATATGTTCGGGTATCACCCAAAAAAGCGCGCGAAGTTATTCGTGAGATACAAGGTCGTCGCGCAGCCGAAGCCGAACAGCTCCTCAAATTCATCCCACGTAAGTCAGCTAGACTGGTTGCTAAGACTCTGCATTCGGCGATCGCGAATGCTGAGAACAATAACAACCTGTCTGGTGAGGATTTGATTATCACCAAAGCTGTTATAGAAGAGGGCCCAAGTCTGAAACGGTTCCGAGCAGGAGCGCGTGGTTCAGCCAAGCCATTTAAAAAACGCACCAGCCATATCCGCATCATCCTTTCGGACAACAAATAATTTAGTTAAACAAGCATCATGGGACAAAAAACACATCCAATTGGATTTCGCCTGGCAGTTCGCCGAAACTGGGAGTCGCGTTGGTACGCTGATAAGAAAGAATTCGGACCGTGCCTCGAAGAGGACTACCACATTCGAAAGATTCTTACCGACAAACTTCGGTATGCATCTGTGCCGCGTATTTTTATCGAGCGTGCATCCAATCGTATTCGTGTTAAGATCTACACCGCCCGTCCGGGAATCGTTATTGGTCGTAAGGGGCAGGAGTTAGAAAAGCTTAAGGGCAAACTAAACAAGTTGGTGAAGCGTGAAGTGATGCTTGATATCCAGGAAATAAAAAAGCCTGAAATCGAAGCCCAGTTGGTTGCTGAAAACGTAGCCTTGCAACTCGAGCGCCGCATATCTTTTCGCCGCGCGATGAAAAAGGCTGTTCAAATTGCAGATAGTCTTGGAGTTCAGGGAATCAAGATCCGCGTAGCTGGTCGGCTCGGTGGTGCTGATATTGCTCGTGCCGAGATGGTCAAGAAGGGGCGCGTTCCATTGCATACACTTCGCGAAGATATTGAATATGGATTTGCTGAAGCCCGCACCGTCTACGGCGTTATCGGCGTCAAATGCTGGGTCCTAAAAGAAAACGAAGAATAATACACCGATAAGGAGAATTTGAATCATGCCTTTACTTCCATCCAGAACTAAATACCGCAAGCAGCACAAAGGCCGCGTTAAGGGGATTGCCCAAAAAGGGAACACCTTGGCATTTGGTGATTTCGGCATTCAATCGCTTGAGCGAGGTGCAATGACCTCTCAACAAATTGAGGCCGCACGTGTTGCAGTAACCCGCCACCTTAAGAGAAAAGGGAAAGTATGGATCCGCGTATTTCCTCAAAAGCCAATTACCAAGAAACCATTGGAAGTGAGAATGGGTAAGGGTAAAGGTAGCGTCGATCATTGGGTTGCCGTTATCAAGCCCGGCGCAATGTTATTTGAAGTAGGTGGCGTTAGCGAAACGATCGCTCGGGGAGGACTACGTCTTGCTGACGGCAAGTTACCGTTCAAATGCCGTTTTGTTGTCCGCGAGACAATTGACTAGGAGTTAACACTATGAATGCTAAAGAAGTAAGAAACCTTTCTGAACAAGAAATAGAAAAGCAAGTGCGTGATACCCGCGCACAGTTGCTGCATTTGCGCCTACGCAAACAGTCCGGCCAAGTTGAAACACCGTCCGAATTGAGAGCCCTTCGCAGAGACATCGCCCGCATGGAAACCATTTTGAAAGAGCGTGCCGTTGCTGCAGCTAAGTAACAGGAGATATTATTATGGCCGAAGAAAGAAATAGTAGAAAAGTTTTGCAGGGAGTGGTATCGAGCCGTTCCGGAGACAAGTCCGTCAAGGTGACCGTGGCTTACAAAATTCCACACCCACGTTTTCACAAAGTAATTAACCGAAAGACGGTATTGCATGTGCATGATGAGGAAAACGCCTCCAAGCCAGGTGACAAGGTAGAGATCATGGAGACCCGTCCAATGAGCAAGCTCAAGCGGTTCCGTGTGACTCGTGTCCTCGAAGTTTCACCGGTTCTGGACTAATCATTCCTAGTAGAGAGACCCATTATAATGATACAACTTCTTAGTAGTGTAGATATCGCTGACAACACTGGCGCCAAAAAAGCGAAGATGATTCGCCGACTAGGTCAGATGAAGAAAACCGCAAGTGTTGGCGATGTGATCGTATGCCATATCAAAGAAAGTGCGACGGACGCTTCTGTAAAGAAGGGTGAAGTAGTACGGGGCGTTGTTGTTCGGACAAAATCTCCGATTCGCCGGGCTGATGGCAGTTACCTCCGATTCGATAGCAATGCCATCGTACTTATCGATGCGAACAAAAACCCTAAAGGCACTCGTATCTTCGGACCGGTTGCCCGTGAATTGCGCCGCAAACGCTTCATGAAAATCATTTCCCTAGCACCGGAAGTTTTATAAAATGAAAATGCATATCAAAACCGGAGACACTGTGGTAGTCATCAGTGGCAGCCAAAAGGGTAAATCAGGCAAGGTCCTACAGATCAATAAGATCAAGGAACGTGCGATCGTTGAAGGTCTCAATATGGTGAAAAGACACCAAAAGCAGACTGACCAAAACGACCCTCAATCAGGTGGCATCATTGAACGTGAAGCTAGCCTCCATATTTCCAATTTAATGGAAGAGTCACGCTACAATGCGCGACGTTCTAAATAACGTTTTATTAACCACTTGCCAAGGTACCTCAACTTTGTCTTTCTCCTCCCCCTTTCTATAGACCGCTAACGTCTACGCCGGGTTAAAAGTTCGGCAACTTACAAGATGAATCAACCAGCACTAAAAACTACTTATAACGAGGAAATCGTTCCCGCACTCATGGAGAGCCGCGGATATAAGAACGTCATGCAAGTTCCTAAGATCACCAAGATCGTCCTGAATTCAGGAGTGGGAACCGCCAACGACAAGAACGTCATTAACGATATTGCAAAAGACATCGGATTGATAACTGGGCAGAAGCCAATCATCACACTTGCTCGCACTAGTATTTCCAATTTTAAACTCCGTGAAGGCATGCCAGTGGGTGTGAAAGTAACTCTTCGCGGAAGCAGCATGTGGGAGTTCCTATATCGTCTAATTACAGTGTCACTGCCACTCATTCGAGATTTTCGTGGAATTGGAAAGAAGCTGGATGGGAGGGGTAATTATACCCTCGGAATCACTGACCACACCATTTTTCCTGAAATCAATGTAGATACTCACAAGCATCTTGTTGGTATGGATATCTGTATCGTTACTAGTGCAACTACAGACGACGAAGGACTTGAACTATTAACCCTCTTGGGAATGCCTTTCCGTAAGGCAACCGCCGCAGCTTAACTCTTTATTATATTATGGCGAAAATATCTGCTATCCACAGAAATAAAAAACGCGAACGCCTCGTTGCAAAATACGCTGAGCGCCGTGCTGAACTCAAAAAGATTTTATCGAGTCCTGACGTAACCGATGAAGAGTTTTTCCAAGCGCAACGCGCCCTGATTAAGCTCCCTCGTAACTCGTCTCCGGTTCGTTTGCGTAATCGCTGTAACATCACTGGCCGTCCTCGTGCTTATATGGGGCGTTTTGGTCTTTCTCGTATCACTTTCCGCGAACTAGCTCTTGCTGGTCGTATCCCAGGGGTAACTAAATCCTCTTGGTAAACCAAACACGTTGGAAATACGGATATCATCCAACCTTAACTTAAACTAATCATGACAGATCCGATTGCAGATTTTTTAACTAATATACGGAATGCATCCCGAGCAGGTAAGGATACTTGCACTGTGCAGCATTCTAAAATGAAGCGTGAGATTGCTCGCATCTTGAAGGAGAGCGGCTACATTCGCAGCTACGAAGATGTAGAGGAGCCAGGCAATAAAAAGTTCCTTACCGTTGAGCTTAAGTATGTGGACGGCGAAGCAGCTATCACCGCGATCGAACGATTTAGTCGTCCGGGACGCCGCATTTACTTTGCGGCTACCGAAGTGCCAAAGGTACTTGGTGGAATGGGCGCTGGAATATTAACTACCTCCAATGGTGTGATGACGGACTATCAAGCTCGTCAGCAAAACGTAGGCGGCGAACTTGTGTGCAAGGTCTGGTAAGGATATTACGATGAGCAGAATTGGAAAATTACCAGTAGAGATTCCAGAGAAAGTTTCGATTTCGGTCGAAGCTAATTTGGTTTCCGTTGAAGGCCCTAAGGGCAAATTACACCATCAGTTTCCAAATGCGGTTAAAATAACCACTGAGGATGCCCAGTTGAAAGTAGAACCAGCCGATAATTCGCGATTCGCTAAGGCGATGTATGGAACAACGCGTTCGTTGATCGCCAATATGGTGAAGGGCGTTGTTGACGGTTACAGCAACGATCTTG
>CALGUT010000213.1 GCA_937920335.1 uncultured Opitutales bacterium | reverse complement strand
CTATGGGAAGCAGGCAACTACCGATTCGAATCGGTATCCTTCGACATCAATTTCAAAACCGACCTAATCGCTCTCGTTCATATAACGGACCGCGACGGTGCGGAACCGATCGCGCGCGCCGCGATCAAGGCGGGCGCACAAGGGGCAACGATCACTTACATGCGCGGCTACGGCCTGCGAGACCGGCTCGGACTCCTGAGAATCACCAAGAAGCACGACAAGGAGCTGATTACGGTGGTCGTGGACAAGTATGATGTAGACGCCGTATTTCAGGCCATGGCGCAGACAGGGAACGTCGACCAGCCGGGGCGGGGGCTCGTCTACCAATTACCGATCTCCAAAGGATTGACCAACCTGGCCAGCGTGTTCCAAACCAAGAAACACTCTGCCAGTATCCAACAAATGGTACGGGCAATTGATGAACTGCAAGGTAGCACGGACTGGCGGGCAAATCAGCTCCTGGTCCACGATCCGAAGGCGGAGGAGTTCGAACCGAAGAGCCGTGGACTTAGCAAAGACCTAAAGGTCCTCAATATCGTTTCCCACCGTAAAGACACTGAGGTGCTACTTAAGCTCCTGCTCGAGTATGGAGTATCTGGAGCCAGTGTCAGCAACTGGCGATTAGCCGAAGCCGACGGAGAACTAACGGACGGTGGTCAACGCATCAATCGGGAGTTTGGCTGCCTAAGTCTCATAATGGGTCCCGAACGCGTTTCCGAAATCCAGGAATTTCTGGAGGCCAAAATCCTGGAACACAGTATGAAGGAGGTCTGCTTTTTCACCCACTCAGTACCGGTCGCGAAGACATTTGCAACCCTCGGCTAGGCACCATCCCAAGGAGCAGAATGTTCTGCGTATCTTATGTCAGTAAGCCAAACAGTGTTTCCTATTGGGTATTTTTTCGATCAAACTCATCCTATATAGGTAGTCAGACAAAGCCGTTCAGCTCTCGTTGATAAGTAACTGAAGCAGGCTGGGTAATCGTTCGTTCTAATCCTGCGAATCTTTGTTCGACCGTCCCCAAATAAAGCATCGACGGATGAAAGGTTTCATTCGTTGGGTCGACCATATCCAAGCGGTAGATCCTTAATCATAAATCCAAGGGACTCCAATTCTAAACATAAAGACCATGAACTCACTTACTGATCCCATTAAAGTCGGCGCCTGGAACCTACCCAATCGTATACTCATGTCACCGCTCACCCGTATGCGAGCCAGCGAAGGCCGCGTGCCCAACTCGTTGATGGCCCACTACTACGAACAGCGAGCCGGCGCCGGACTCATTCTGACTGAGGCCACTAGCGTAACTCCGATGGGTGTGGGTTATCCCAATACGCCGGGTATCTGGTCGGATGAACAAGTAGCAGGCTGGAGGCTCGTAACGGACGCAGTGCACAAGGCAGGTGGGATTATTTTACTTCAACTGTGGCACGTTGGCCGGATCTCGCACTCGAGCTATCTCGATGGAGCTTTACCGGTGGCCCCGTCGCCAATTGCGGCAGAAGGGCATGTGAGCGTGATGCGTCCGGAAACTCCGTTTGAAACGCCCAGAGCCTTGGAACTCAGTGAACTGCCAGAGATCGTCAAGGCTTTCGGGAAAGGAGCAGACAATGCCAAGGCGGCCGGGTTTGATGGTGTGGAAATACACGGAGCCAACGGCTACCTATTGGATCAGTTTCTGCAGGATCACTCCAACAAACGGACCGACAGCTATGGCGGTTCTATCGAAAACCGCGCTCGTCTCTTGCTCGAAGTAACGGATGCCGTGGTCAAGGTTTGGGGCGCAGATCGAGTAGGTGTTCATCTCGCACCTCGCGGAGACGCTCACGACATGGGTGATTCAAATAATAAACTCACATTTGGCTACGTTGCAGATCAATTAGGCGATAGAAAGATCGCCTTCATCTGTGCGCGCGAAAGCCAAGGCGAAGACAGTATTGGCCCGGAACTCAAGAAGCGATTTGGCGGACCCTACTTTGCAAACGAAAACTTCACTTCTCAAAGCGCAAACGAGCTAGTCAAGTCTGGAGCCGCTGACGGAGTTGCCTTCGGGAAACTCTACATAGCCAACCCGGACCTAGCCGAACGTATTGCCTTGGACGCTCCTCTCAATGAGCCCAATCCAGATACGTTCTATGGCGGAGATGAAAAGGGATACATCGACTACCCTGCTTTGGAAACAATCGGCACCAGCGAAGACTAGAATGACATAGATTCTGGGTTATTCCCCATACACCAGTGGTTTCCAGTCCGGTGGCAGTTTACCCTGCGGCTTTACCCCTAGGGAACCTTTGGGGATTGGATGCGCTTCCGGTTCTTGAAGCGGCAAATCGTCAGGCAGATGTTTGATCTTAAAATCCTTGTATTGGATCTTCATTTCAGGCCCCACGTGTACCTGAACTGCTAATACGCCATCCAGAGAACGTCCCTCTTCATCAAAATCCAACAGATCGGCCGTCGGATGACCATCAATCCAATGCTGGTGATGATTGCCCCTGACAAGAACGCGGTAATCGTGCCACTCACCCGGAGCAAATTCTTTGACCGGCATCGATCCTACAATCCAAGGTTGGCCCTCGGGATCGACGATTACCTTTTCACCGGTGTGAGAGAGGATACGACGCCCTTTTTCTTCATAGAGCATGCCATTGAAATCAGGTCGATTGGCCACCACATCTGCCTGATAACCCGTAACAATATCCAGTCCCAACTCAGGGGCCATACGACCGCGGTATTGCAGGCCGCTGTTTCCTCCAGGAGTTACTTTGACCTTAACTCGGAGGTCGAAGTTGCGGACAGTCGAACCCTTCCAGCTTATGAAGCGGTTCATCTTAAGCGAGCCATCGGTGACACCGGTCAGGACTTCGTCTTCTTCAGACCAGTATTTAGGATTACCATCCCAGGCACGCATAACATTTCCGGATAGAAGATTAACCCACCCATCGGGTCCCGGCTTCACGGTGACTGCAGCAGATGCTACCGGATGGGGATCGGTCGATAACGTGAACGGGCCATTCATGGGTTCCAAAGGTCCACCATAGCCTGCGACGGTGGTATCCGTCCGATCACGCAGGTCTTGAAGTATCCTTTTGTACTTCGGATCGCCAGCTAGATTCACCAGCTCATGGGGGTCCTTCTTGAAATCGTGGAGGAACTCATAGTTGTCATGGTCGAAATAGCGCGCGTATTTGTAGCGCTCCGTGCGAATGCCTTCATAGGCTGGAATTCGATTACGAACGGCGAAGTGTTCGTGAAAGCTTTCCTTGCGCCAGTCTTTAGGTTTCTTTCCGGACACAACCGGCGCCAAGCTACGGCCTTGGTAGCGATCCGGAACGGGAACACCGGCCCACTCGAGAAAGGTTGATGGCAGATCCAGATTCAATGCTATGGCGTCAGTCTTCTTCCCTTGCTCGCGACGGGAAACCCGTGGATCCATGATGATCATCGGAACTCCGATAGACTCTTCATAGTGGGACCATTTACCAGCGAAGCCACGGTTGCCTTTGTGGTAACCATTGTCAGCAGTGTAAACGATGATGGTGTTGTCAGCCAATCCCGCTGCTTCCAGCGCCTCAACGAAGCGACCGATGGCTCCATCAATGCCGCTGACCATACGATAGTAGGCCTGCATATTAATCTGGAACTTTTCATCAGTGTTCCAGCGCCAGAAATAGCGTTCCCGATTAATCGTGGTTTGCAGAAAGTCCGGCTGGGTATCAAAAATCTCGGTCGTATCGAGTGGCTGACGGTCAAACGTCACGTCCTCATACATGCCATCTACAGCTCTAGGCCACGGAAAGTGCCCGATGCCAGGTCGGCGATCGCTATCCTCCGCGTGGCAAGCATTGAACCACATGTTCACCGCGAACGGCTGATCCTTCGGTTGATTCTTAAGAAACTCTATCCCCCGATCCACGATGAGCTCCGTCTCATGACGCAGGGATCCGTCCGGCTGTTTCTTATAAAACGGATTGCGGGAAACAGCTTCAAATTCATCGAAGTGATCTTCAGGCTTATAACCTTTCGGCATCTTGGCATGCCATTTCCCAAAGTAACCCGTGCGATATCCCTGGTCTCTCAGAAGATCTGAATAGAGCGTTTCGACTGCATCCGCACGCGCCTGGTCGTGATTGCCCCGTGTTCCGTAACTGCGCCCTGTCAACCCGGTTAGAATCGTTGTGCGGCTCACCCAGCAGATGGCCTGACTGACGTAGGCATTTTTAAACAAGGTGCCACGCTCGGCCAATCGATCGATATGCGGCGTCTGAACGACCGGGTTTCCATAACAGGCCAACGAGTCCGATGTCTGATCATCAGTGAAGAAGAAGACGATGTTGGGAGGCCTTTCCTCGGAGGAAAACAGACCTTGCAAACAAAGAAAGAAAAGGAGGACGGGGTATTTATATTTCATAGCAATTAATCTTAAGGAGTTTTATTAGATAAAGATTCGGCAACTAGTTCCGAGACAATAATGACTGATTTTATTGGCGGCGGAGGGGTTTATCGAAAGATCCAAATCGTTGACACACAAGTCTGGTCCTCCTCTACTTTCGCTTCCAACTCCACCATTCTCACTTACCCCACTACTCATCGTGTCGAGTCACTCAGATTCCTCTTCTCAAGATTCCAACAGTAACGAGTACGAACGGGAGCCAGTTCCCGAAAAGGAACTCAAAGGTGCTAATAAGTTCTGGGGCATGTATGCGGGCGAGCATTGTGCAGGAACCGAATTCATGATCGGGCCACTATTCCTGCTAAACGGAGTCAGCTTGCAGAATATATTTGTGGGACTCCTTCTGGGAAATCTATTAGCTGTCTTGAGCTGGCGGTTCCTCTGCGCGCCGATCGCAACCCAGGCAAGACTCACCCTCTATTTTCACTTGGAAAAGATCGCGGGGAAACACCTGGTCATTCTCTATAATCTGGCTAACGGCATCCTGTTTTGTTTTTTAGCCGGCGCCATGATCACCGTATCGGCTACCGCAGTCGGGATACCGTTTAACATACCGATGCCGACGATAGAGAGCATCTACCCAAACAGTCTTTCATTCATACTCATCGTAATCGCAGTCGGAGCGGTCATCGCCGTGGTTGCCGCCAAGGGGTACGACACCGTTGCCAAGTTTGCCAACATCGCAGCGCCGTGGATGATCCTGGTATTCGCTGCTTGTGGTATTGTCGCCTTCAAACAACTAGAGGTTTCCGATTGGGCAGCACTCAATAGTCTGTGGAGTGAATCAATCGTGTTTGCTCAACAAGGACAGGAAGCATCGACCATGAGTTTCTGGAGTGTCGTTTTCTTCGGTTGGTTCTGCAACGCGGCTATGCACGTCGGAATGTCGGATCTCTCCGTATTTCGCTTTGCTAAAAAGCCGAGTTACGGTTGGGCATCAGCCGCAGGCATGTATGTCGGCCACTACATGGCCTGGATAGCAGCTGCCTTTATGCTCGCGGCTCAGATCAAACTCCTGCGCGATGCGAATCCCGTTCCCGGACCGATGGCCTATAGCGTAACCGGAATCGCAGGTATCATTTGCGTCATCGTAGCCGGATGGACAACTGCCAACCCAACAATCTACCGAGCTGGATTGGCCTTTCAGGCGATCGTTCCTTCAGTCTCCCGTTTTAAAGTCACTTTGTTTACCGGTTTTTTAGCCACGTTTGCGGGTATTTTTCCCGCATTTGCCTGGAGGCTTCTAGGATTCGTCGGGCTCTATGGAACGATACTCGCTCCGATTGGGGCGATTATATTTTTCGATTGGTACTTTAAGCGCAAAGGTGACCCCGCGAATCTTCACAATGCTGAACCGAGTTCATCGTTCAGCATTCCTGTACTATTGGCCTGGCTCATTCCCGTGGGTGTCGCTGTCTATTTCATACAGGTGCACGGTATTGCAGCTCACTTCTTTCCACTCCCCTGCTGGCTGGGGTGTGGACTCTTGTTTCTACTGCTAAGTCGGAAAACGGCTTCAGCCAACCCGACCTAAGACCAGCGCTTCATCGAATTCGGCCCCGCATCGGGTTTTCGAACCAGACGATGTTGGCTGTCCAGTGACCGGCGATGAGTATGTCCAAATCACCATCCGCATCCATGTCGACTGCGCGCGTATCGTAAGAACCCTGATTGGTTTCAATCACATGCTTGGTAAAGAACCCACGGCTGTCGTTCTCATACCACGCGAGCACGCCTTCCTTGGTATGCCCGCAAGCAGCAAAGTCGAGGTCACCGTCTTGGTCGAGGTCTTCTACAAAGAGACTGTGTGGACCCTCGATTTCTGTATCCACTTCCACCTGACGAAAATCAGGGCCCATAAAGAGCGTTATCCCCAGACCATGGCCACGCGTTCCAATGATGTCTGCGATACCGTCATCATTCACATCTGCGGGAATGATATTACTAGCGCCCGGTTCCTTATCTGACAGCAGATGTTTCTTCCAAACCTGTGTAGGGTCAGTCGGCTGTTCCCACCAGGCAAACCATTCTCCATCCGGGAAATTCGCTCCGCCCTTCGCGGCGCATGTGATGTCAGGGCGCCCGTCGCCATTGATGTCTCCTAACCCCATATAGTGACTTGCCCCTGGCGCATCTTTATCAGCAAATACATGTCGTACCCATTTTCCGGATGCAGCGGGTGTTTCATACCATGAAATAGATTCATAAATGAGAGTTTGTCCTTCGGGTCGTCCAGAATTTGCAATGAGATCCAACTTCCCATCCAGATTAACGTCGCCCGTAATGAGACAATGGGCACCCAGAATCTCATCATCGACCGTGTGGTATCTCCAAGGGTTCCCCGAAAAAGGATCATCTGGACACTCGAGCCAAAATACGGTGTTGTTCGAACCTACAAAGTCTTCATCCCCGTCACCGTCCACATCGAGTAAGGTGGAGTGAATACAACGAGGCCGGGGTTTGTTCGTGGAATCTCCTTCCTTGAACACATGAAGAGTCGTCGGTTTCCAATCAGGTCCCTTAGACAGTACGACCTTACCTCCAAAACTTCCGATGATATCGATGTGCCCGTCACCATCGTAATCATTAGCAACCGCAGAGTCCGTTTGAGTATCGTCCACTTTGGCAATGATGTCATGCCGTTTCCAGATGGCACCGGCTTCAGCAATTGATCCATCCAAGGGAAGAGCCTCCCAAATTTTCACATTGTCGTATGCTATGCTACCAGCCTTGCCACGGGCTTTGAGATTCACGGCGGTCTTAACTTCATCGAATCGCCAGTGGCTGGCTCGTAAGCTTGGACCACCTTCGATTCGAGCGATCATGGAATCACCAATCGCTTCGATCATAACCGTATACCACCGGTCAGACTCAATCATCCAATCAGACCGAGCCAAGGCTTCGTCTTTATCGCCTTTGATTTGAGAGTGGCGGTCTTTCTGTAATACAGTCCCGGACCGAGTCGAAGGAATGAGACGAGCGATGTGCCCCGTGCCAGAAGCGGTCGAACTATTGTTGAAACCGATGTGTGCGGCGTTAAGGCCCCCGGAAATTTTAAATGACAACTGCAGAATACAA
This sequence comes from uncultured Opitutales bacterium, assembly GCA_937920335.1. GTDB lineage: Bacteria > Verrucomicrobiota > Verrucomicrobiia > Opitutales > UBA2995 > UBA2995. The sequence continues at coordinate 1,902 of CALGUT010000213.1, read as the reverse complement.
TCTCTCGCCGGAACCTTGAGCATCATGCTGGGTGTAGCCCCCGTATGATTATCCCGACTGGCTTGAAACTCCGGTGTCGACGGGATACCGATATAAACGCCATCCACCACCGACCAGCGTGTGCCGTGCAGGGCTGTCCATTCCTCCTTCGCCGAGCCGCTTTCAAAATCATCCTCGAAGATCAACACACCTTTTCGGCTGTCCAGTGGTTCGAGACTAAAAGCGGAAAGCGAGAAACTAATAATGAAAGCGGATAAACAACAAAGCTTGCTGGATTGCGACATCGGAAGAGACAAAGAGTTAATCGAAATACCTACTAAGGAAACAGTTTGTTGAGTTCTTCCTTAGACGCTCGGCGGCCATATTCGCAAAGTTCGAAGGCTAGAGCATGTTTTACCGTATTTCCCTTCGCCTCGCCATAGCGTTCGATGAGTTCAGGCCGGTATTGGTTAGCCACGCTAACATACCGTTGTTTGAACCGATTTCTCATCGTATTCACTTTTTCTTTCCGTTCTGCATCGGAGCCCCAAAGATTCTTTTCTGAACCCAAAGCACCGCCTTCTAAAAACTGAGACTCCATGACAGATAAGGCATCAGTGGTTTGTTCGATCACAGAATCAATGTCCACGACCACATCCGCCGTAGACGGATTCGGTTTTTGAAAACGATCAGTATAATAGAGGAAAATAGGATTCTTCTTCAAAGGCTCTACATCCGGCACGATAAACGGCACTGCCACCATAAACGCTGCATCCTGAACCAACACACCCGTATAACGGTGATCCGGATGATAATCATTCGGGCGGTGACTCATCACAATATCGGCATCCCATTCGCGAATAAGACGTATGATGGTTTTTCGATTCTCTAAGGTCGGCATCAACTCACCATCGTGAATATCGAGTACCTCGGAAGTAGTCCCCAGTATGTCCGATACCCCCTTCACCTCCTCAATGCGTCGCTTAGCTAACGGCCCCCCAGCCTCCCGCCAATGACCGATGTCTCCATTGGTAACCGAAACAAACTTCACTGCATGTCCTTGCTTCGCCCACAATGCAGCCACTCCACCAGCCTTTAATTCACCGTCATCCGGATGGGCACCGAAACAAATGATACGCAGCGGTTTCTCTGGTTGTGCGGACAACTGCAGCGCAAATACTAAACAAAGTACACAGACAAGAACCTGTGGAAGAGCTTGAGGAATTTTTAGGGTAGCCATAACAAGAAAGAGAAGCGTGAAGTCTTATTCTGAAGAAGCAGGACCGTAAGTAGCGATCCAAATCTCGCGGTGAGTTTCTGATCTAAGTTTGGCCTCCTCATTTTTATCAACTGCTCTCTGCTAAAAGGACGAGATCCCCTGGACAATAACGAAGCGCAAAACAGATTCTCCCGATTTAGCGAATAAACGCTGTTAATCGACGATGTCCTTATCCCTTTCCAAGTGCTGCCCTTCAGCAAGGTTAATATTGCAATAGAGCAATATAACCATACTACTACCCATATCATGAAAACGACAATAGACCTTGCAGACGACCTTCTTGCCGAAGCGAAGGCGACGGCAGCTCGCAGACGCACTACCCTGAAAGCGATGGTGGAACACGCTCTCAGACGAGAAATAAAAAACGATCAAACTTCCAAGAATGCTAATCCCTCATACACGATCGACGAACATGGTCTACCCCTCATAAGAAAACGGGGTAAGAACGTAGTTACGAGCGAGCAAGTACATCAGATCATGGAAGAAGCAGGGATCTGAGTCCAATGCACCTGCTCGATATCAATATCCTGCTCGCGATTGCAGATCCACAACATGTACACCATGCTCGTAGTCGTAGTTGGTTTTTATCATCGGACTGCCAAGCTTGGGCTACCTGCCCTATTACGGAAAATGGATTTATTAGG